>DASWMA010000658.1:0-2039 GCA_036399995.1 Longimicrobium sp.
CGGTGGAGGACATCGACCACAGCCGCACCAAGACCAAGAGCCCCCAGACGAACGGGATTTGCGAGCGCTTCCACCGCACCGTGTTGCACGAGTTCTACCAGGTCGCCTTCCGCAAGCGCATCTACGGCGCCGTCGAGCAGCTGCAGGCCGACCTGGACGCCTGGGTCGCCGACTACAACGAGAAGCGCCCGCACCAGGGGCGCTGGTGCTACGGCAAGACGCCCCTGCAGACCTTCGTTGACACCGTCCCGCTCGCCAAGGAGAAGATGCTGGCCGCCGCCTGACGTCGGACAGCGGCAACACAGCCGACACCGCCCAGGCCGACTGTCAGATCAAGTATCGGTCACTACAGCTGACTACTCCAGCTTCGCCCCCGAAACCCGCACCACCTCCGACCACTTGGCGTTCTCCGCCGCGATGAACCGGTCGAACTCCACCGGCCCCAGCGGCCGCGGCTCGGTGCCCACCTCCCGCAGCTTCGCCTGCACCGCGGGGTCGGCGCAGGCCGCCAGCACCGCCGCCGCGAGCTTCTCCACCACCGGCCGCGGCGTCCGCGCCGGCGCCTGCACGCCGAACCACGCCACCGCCTCGAAGTCCGCCAGCCCCGCGCCGCCGGCCTCGGCCACCGTCGGCGTTTGCGGCGCGCTGAACCAACGCTCCTTGGAGGTCACCGCCAGCAGGCGCACCGCGCCCGACTGGATGTGCGGCAGGTACGAGGGCAGGTTGTCCACCGCCACCTCCAACTGCCCGGCCAGCAGCGCCGGGATCACCGCGCCGCTGCCGCGGTAGGGCACGTGCTGCAGGTCGATGCCGGCGCGGGACTTCAGGTATTCGGTGCAGAGGTGGCCGGAGGTGCCGTTGCCCGGCGTGCCGTAGTTCATGTCCCCCGGCCTCCCCTTCGCCAGCGCGATGAACTCCGCCAGCGTGGCGGCCCGCACCTTGGGGTGCACCATGACGCCGTTCGCCACCTGGTTCACCAGGGCCACGGAAGCGAAGTCCTTCCGCGGGTCGAAGGCCATGCCGCTGTACAGGAACTGGTTGATGCTGGCGGTGCCGATCGTGGCCATCAGCAGGGTGTGGCCGTCCGGGTCGGCCTTCGCCACCTGGTCGGCGCCGATGTTGCCGCCGGCGCCGCCGCGGTTGTCCACGATGAAGGGCTGCCCGAGCGCCTGGCCCAGCCGTTCGGCCAGCACCCGCGCGGTCGCGTCGGTGGCGCCGCCGGCCAGGAACGGGACAATCAGCCGGACCGGCTGGCTGGGCCAGGCCGGCTGCGCCCGCGGCACGGCGGGCGCCGCGAGCAGCGGCAGGGCGCCGAGGACGGCGCGGCGGTGCAAGGGCATGGGACCTCCCGCGGTTCAGGGCGGCGACGGCACGCCCGTTTGCGCCAGAACCGACGGGCAGCCGGCCGGGATGCCGCACGATCCCGTGTGCGGCGCGCGAAGCCTCGATCCACCTTCGCGCCGGACTCGGGCCTTGGCTCACACCGCCAAAGCGCCCTGGCGCACCGAGCGCGATTACCAGGACCGCCTTTGTCAGGGGAGCGCGCTTCTTCGCCTGCCGGGCGCGGAACCATGGGCCGGGGCGCTTCTCACGGGTCCATCGGGTTGGCAACTACCTGGATGGCTCCGGCTCGCCTCGGAACGTGCTTCCCTTCCGAGATGGGACAGCGCCCTTCCAGGTGCGCGGCGTCGACGCTTCGGGATGAGCGGTGCTCAAGCGTCGCTGCGGCCCGGGTCGACGGCAGAGTGGGAACGGATCCAACCCGCCCCCGGCAGGAAAACGGGAGCGTGGCAGTCCGAGGAAGGATAGGGGTGAGCGCGATGACGCACATGCTCGTGGATGCGTAACAGGGGGCTGGCCGGACCGTCGCGGCATGGCTGGACCGCTTCAACGCGGCGCTGGGGGCTCGGGATGCCCCGCGGCTAGCCGCGCTGTTCCGGCCGGACGGCCATTGGCGCGACATCGTCGGATTGACCTGGAAGATCGCTACCGTCAGCGGTCGGAGCGATGTCGCCGATGCGCTGCTGCCCGCCGCTGGC
>DASWMA010000659.1:0-8341 GCA_036399995.1 Longimicrobium sp.
TCTTGGCCTCGTTGGCGGCCGGCGTCTCGAGGCGCTCGCCCACCGTGACCGTGCGGAAGTCGTAGGTCTCGCCCACGATCGGCTGCTTGAGCAGCACCTCGTCGGTGGCCGCCCCCTTGCGCAGGGTGGGAAGGATCGGCGTGCCCACCGGCTGGAACACCGTGGGCGAGATCTCGCGGATCACGCTCAGCTTCTCGGGCGAGATGATGGGCGTGGGCTCCTGCACCGTCCCCAGCAGCGACCCCGACAGCGACCCCGTCAGCGTGGAGCTGAACGACGACTTCGAGAACGACGCGTCCACCGTGGGCTCGGGCTCGGTGGGCGCGGCGAAGGTGCGCGTGCCGGCCAGCGAGGCGATCCCCGTGCTCAGGAAGGTCTTGCTGACGAGCGAGAGCGACGGCGCGCTGAGCGCCGCCGTCTCGTCTTCGGCGGCCGGCTGGAGCGCGCTGGTGTCTCCGGGAAGGCCGCCCTCCACCTCGTCGCTGACCGGGGCCGACACCACGCCGCCGGGGGTGCCCCCCGTTCCGCCCGTGCCGGCGCCCACGCTGGCAAGCGGGTCCTCCTCCGGCGGGGCGCTGGAGATGGTGGAGCGCTTGAGGAAGTCGAGCAGCCCCTCGCGCACCTGCAGCGCGCTCTCGCCCTGGATGATGGAGGCCAGCGCGGGCGAGGTGGCCAGGCGGGTGGCCGCGGTGGTGCCCAGCATCAGCTGGCGCAGGCGGTACATGTCGGCCTGCACGCGCACGAAGCCGAAGTTCACCACGTCGTCGCAGCGCCGCACCTTGGCGTCGAGCCAGGCGATGAAGCGCTCCAGCCCGCGCCGGTCCAGCTCGGCGCGCTCGTCCTCGCGCAGCGGCGAGGCCTTCTCGAGCGTGTTGCGCAGGTCGCGCAGCGGCACCGCGCGGCGCACCCCCTCGGCCAGGTCGGTGCGGTAGTCGCCCTCGGGGGGGAGATAGACGGGGGGCGTGTACCACACCCATCCCTCGTTCACCCCGGTGGTCACCCACTGGTTGCCGCCGGTCACCGCGCCGGGCGGCACGTCGTCGTCCACCCACGCCACCTCGAGGCGCGGCGACAGCGTGGTGCCCCCCGCGGTGCGCGACGGGTACAGGAAGCGCTGCGGGATGTCCTTGACGCCCTGGTTGTCGCTGTACCAGTCCAGCCTCACCTCGATGCGGTCGGAGCCGAAACGGCGGTACTCCAGCAGCACGTCGTAGCGCTTCCCCGCCTGCAGGTTGATCGCCCCCGCGGTCTGCTTCCCCCCCGAGTACGCGGTCACCTGGCTGAACAGCTGCTGGCCGTTGACCACCATCCGCACCATCGCGCCGTTGTGCGTGATGCGGAAGCCGTACCTCTCGGTGAACTGGGCGCGGATCTGGCCGGTCCAGCGGATGGTGCGCGTCTGCCCGTCGTAGACCGGGTCGTCGCTCTGCCCCTCGGTGGGCTGCCAGAGGCTCAGGTGCCTGTCCACCCGCGACAGCCGCAGGTTCGAGAAATTCTCGTCGGTGAAGTATTCGCCGGTGAGCCCGGTGCCGGGGGGGATGTCGCGCCCGCGGGCCACGCCCACCGCGGTCACCTGCGCCGCGCCGCCGTACACGGTGAAGGCGAACCCGCGCAGCGTCTTCCCCTCCAGCCCCAGCGCGGCCGCGGGCACCTGCACCCGCACCCACGCCCCCGGCACGGGAAGGGGGCCGCCGTACAGCCGGCTGGCGGTGCCGGCCACGCCCAGGTTGATCAGGTCGGCACCCCACCAGGCGCGGTGCTCCCAGCTCCCGTCGTTCCACTGCAGCATCACCGCGCTGGGCGGCGACGCGCGCTCGAGCCGCACGTAGGCGAACAGCGCGTCGCCCTCGCGCACCTCCAGGGTGGTGGGGGTCCCCTCGAACGAGCGCTGCGCCACCGGCGCCTTCGGCAGGCCCTCGCCCGGCGGCACCTGCTCCGGCGGGGGCGCAACCACCCGCAGCGCCTGGTAGCCCACGTGCGGGGGCGCCACGCCGCCCTCCTGGCTGGTCACCCACTCCCAGGGGCCGTCGGGGAACACGGTGGTGCCCGCCGGGACCGAGTCGTTGAACCACTGCTGGTCGGACGAGGGGACGGTGCCGGCGCGGTCCCACACGGCGCCGCCCTCCACCACCCCGAAGCTCACCCCCACGATGCTCCCCGCCTCGATCCCGATCACCGAGGCGGGCACCTCCAGCCGCACCCAGCGCCCGGCGGGGGGGAGGTCGCCCATGCGCACGCTGGCCCACATCCCGTACGGCCGCGCGGGGGCCAGGTTCTCGCCCCACCAGGCGCGGTGCTCCCACCCCGAGTACGTCCACCAGCGCAGCACCACCTGCCGCGGCATCGCGCGGACGTTCAGGTAGATCCAGGCGTACAGGATCTCGCCGGCCTGCACCTCGTGCCAGGTGCGGGTGACGTAGTGATGGTAGTGCTCGCCCGCCGCCGCGGGCGACAGGTGCGAGCGCGCCCCCGAGTGCGGCGACGGGGGGAGCGTCCCCTCGTCCTCCAGCCGCTCGGGGTCGTCTTCGGGGCGCGGCAGCTGCGGGCGCTTGCCGGTGTAGGCCTCGGCGATCGCCTCCACCTTGCGGCGCAGGTCTTCGCGGCGGTGCAGGTACTCCAGCCGCCGGGCCGAGAAGAGGTCGATCGCCTCCTGGAAGGCGGGCGACACCTCCTCGTCCACCAGCAGCCGCGGGTGGTACACGTCCTGGGGCACGGGCACCAGCACGCGCACGCGGTCGCGGGGGGCCGACAGGTCGTACGGCGCCAGCGACGCGCTCATCGCCACCGCCGCGTCGAGCTGGTCGACGGGAACGGGGACGGCGTCCACCTCCCACCCGGGGGGGAAGAGCTCGCCGGTCTCCAGCTCGAGCGCGGCCGAGCGGGGGAGGAGCCCCACCGGGGGGACGCGGCGGAAGCGGGCGCCGGCGCCGGTGGTCCAGCTCACCTCGTTGGCCTCTTCGGCGAACTGCTGGATGCGCGCCTGCCAGAGGAAGGCGCTCCCCCCGCCCGACACCAGCGAGCTGCGCGCGCGGGGCTTGCCGCCGCCGCGCACCACGGCGTTGGTGTCGACCCACGCCACCCCGAACTGCGCGTCGAACCCCAGCAGCGCCAGGGCCACGCCGTTCTCTTCCCACGGGTGCGCCTGGCCGGGAAGGTAGCCGGCCTCGATGCGGAAGAGGGTGTCGGCCAGGCGGTTGCGCCAGGCGGGGTCGTCGGGGTTGCCCAGCAGCGAGGGCCAGGGCCAGGCGTACAGCGCCAGGCGGCTCCCGTCGGCCACCTGCCAGTCGGCGAAGGCGTCGTTGGCGGGGTCCTGCTCGCAGCTGTCCGCCCCCGCCGGGCCCTCGGTGACCTCGGCGGCCACCGGCTCCAGCACCAGCACCATCGCCCGGGGGAAGGCGCGGGGCTGGGTCCCGCCGGGGCGCACCCGCTCCCACGGGCCCACGAACTCGGGCTGCGGGGGGATGGGGGGATACAGCGGCCCCATCCCCGGCCCCAGCTGGGCGCCCAGCGGCACCGTCTGCAGCGGCGGCTCGGGGGCGTCGTCGCCCGGGGGCTCGGGCATGGTGCCGCCGCCGGTGGTCAGGTACGCCCACAGGTGGTCCAGCGGCACGCGCAGCGCGCGGGGGACGAACACGTCTTCACCCGCGGCGGTCAGCCCCAGCCCCGGGCCCACGTGCAGCGAGTAGACGGGCGCCCCGGGGGTGCCGCCCACCTCGCGGTCCACCTCCAGCCCGTGCACCACGCCGTGCGAGAAGGTCTGCCCCAGCGTGGCCAGGTGCCCGCCGCGGTGGTCCTGCTCGGCGCGGAGCGCGGTGTCGCTGAGCGCGCGGCCGGTGAACAGGTTCAGCCGCCGCCGCCACCCGCCGCGCGCCAGCGGCGAGATGGCGGGGACGGTGGCGAGCGCCTGCTCGCCCGCCACCGGGTCGGTGATGCGCGAGACCTTCACCGGGCACCTCCCCTGGGCAGCCGGGTGCGGACGGCGTCGGCCAGTTTGGCGGGCGCGGTGCGGGTGCGGCCGGCGGCCAGGCTCGCCACCTCGTCGGCCAGCTCGGCGGCGGGCTCGGTGGCGGCCAGCTGGTCGAGCTCCTGGATCACCCCCGAGCGCGCCAGGTTGGTGATGGCGCGGGTGTCGGTGGCCAGCTCGGGGCGCGCCTCTTCGAGCCGCGCCAGCCCGGCGCCGAAGGTGGGGTTCGCCAGCAGCGTCTCCGACGCGACCGGCACCTCCTTCCCCGCCGCCTCCTCCTTCTGCACCGCCTCGATCACCGCCTGCGCCAGCGCGCTGGTCACCTCCGGCTGCGCGGGCTCGGTGGGGACGGAGGGCGCGGCGGCGGCGAGATCGGCCTCGGCCGCCAGCGTCTCGCGCAGCGGCTCGCCGCTGGGCGCCACCAGTGTCCGCGTGTCCGCCGACCCATCGGCCGGCCCGGCGGCGTCGGTCACCGGCTGCGTGGCGCCGGCGGGCGCAGGCTGGGGTGCCGCGTCCGCGCCGAAGGTGGGGGAGATCGAACCCGTGCCGCCCAGCGTGCCGGCGGTCTTCAGCGGCAGCGGCGCCGTGCCGCCGAGCCTGGTGCCGGAAAACGTGGTGCCGGAAAGCGTGGCGCCGGAGAGGGTCGAGCCCGCCGCCGTGCCCGTGGCGGACGTCGTCCCGGTCGCGCCGATCGTCCCCGTCGTCCCCGTCGTCCCCGTCGTCCCCGCTGTTCCGATCGTCCCCGTCGTCGGTGTCGTCGTGCCGATCGAGGAGCCGAGCGTCGGGGCGGTAGGAGTCGTGGAGCCCATGACTGCCTCGCGGAGCGCGCTGCTGAGCGTGGGCGTCAGCGTCACCTCGCCCACGGTCGTCGTGGTGCCGGAGGCGATGTGCGTCTTCGCCTCGCCTTCCTGCGTCCCGCCGGTCTTCCCTTCCCCCGTCGCCGCCGTTTCGGCCGTGGAGGTGCCGCCGACCGCCTCGCGGAGCGCGCTCAGCAGCGTGGACGACAGCGTCACCTCGCCCACGGGCTGGATCGTCCCGGAGGTGGTCGGCGTCTTGGTCTCCCCTTCCGCCGTCGTGGCCCCGGACGTGGAGCCGGCGACGGCCTCGCGCAACGCGTTGGTGAGCGTGGGCGGAAGCGTGATCTCACCCACGGGCTGGATCGTTCCGGAGAGCGTGGGCGTCTTGGTCTCCCCTTCCGGCGCGGTGGTTCCGCCGCTGGTGGCCATCGCCTCGCGCAGCGCTTCCGCGAGCTCTGGCGTGAGGGTGATCTCGCCCACGGGCTGGGTGATGATCGGCGTATACGTGGGGAAGGTGACGGTCGGTTCCACGGTGCCCATGCCGGCGGCCGCGCTCCCGGCTTCCGGAGCGCTGGGGGCGGGTTCGGCGACCGTGCCCGTCCCCGTGCCCGTGACGCTCTCCGCCTCGGGCGCGGGCGCGGCGGGGAAGCTGGACGGCGGACGCACACCGATCTCCGGCGGCGCTCCCAGCCCCGTCGTCGCCCCCGAATCGCCCGTGCCCCCGGCCGTCCCCACGCCGGCGCCCGGGGGGGTGGAAGCACTCTCCGCCTCGGGCGCGGGCGCGGCGGGGACGTCGGACGGCGGACGCACGCCGATGGCGGGGGACGAGCCGGCGGGCTCCAGCACCGGCGGCCGGATGGTGATGCCCGAGCCGTCGCGCGGCGGGTTGCCGGCGGCTTCGTCCACGCGCTCGCGCAGCTCGGCCAGGGTCACCGGCACGCCCGTCACGTCCACGCGGCTGGCCAGGTGCCGGCGCCGGGCGTACCACAGCATCGGCATCCCGTTCAGCGCCTCGGTCCAGCGGGCGTCGTTGGCGGCGGTGCTCTGCGGGCGGATCAGCGTGGTGGGAAAGCGCAGCCCGCGCAGCACGTCGATCGGCTGGCGGCGGGCCAGCATCCACGGCGTGGCCGGCGGAAGCGGGCGCTGCAGCGATTCCAGCGCGTTGGCCACCGCCGCGAAGTCGCTGCGCGGCACGGGGATCAGCACCACCACCGAGATCGCGTCGAGCTCCTCGGCGCTGCGCGTGAGGTCGATGGGGGGAAGGTTGAAGCTCTCCTCCAGCAGCGCCGGCACCTCGTCGGCCGGGACGATGGAGAGGTCCACCTCCATGGTGGGCGGAAACCAGATCTGCGTGAAGTCGGCCGAGATGGCGGCCGCGGGCATGCGCCCGGCGGGCGGCAGGGCGCGGAAGTACTCCGACGCGGCGAAGCGCTGCCGCAGCCCGCCGCGCGCGGCCAGCACCTCGCGCAGGTGGTAGTCGTACTGCAGCACGTGCGCCTCGCGCAGCGCCCGCGGCGCGAACCCCACCCCCAGCACGTCCTCCTGCTCGGCGCCCACCTCGCGCCGCACCAGGAACGGGTCCACCCATTCCACGGTGTTCAGGTTGAGCGACACCATGGCCAGCGGCAGCACCGGCGCCGGGCGCCCGCGCGTTCCCCCGCGCACGAAGATGTCGTAGGCGGCGCGGGCGCGGCGCTCGTCCGTCGTCCCCGACCCCGCGTCGGGATAGGGGATCAGGGTGACGACGGTGCCCTCGATGATGTCGCCATCCTCCATCCCCCGCTGCCCGTCGATGGAGGTGGGGTACGACGCGATGGGGTTGGAGGTGAACTCCACCGGCCGCAGCGCCAGGATGTACACCCCCGAGCGGTTGCGCACCGGCTCGCGGGGGATCTCCAGCAGCCCCAGTGTGAGGTCGAGCCGCTGGATCTGCGGGAGGTCGTCGAGCCTCACCACCAGCGGGTCGGGGAGCATCACCGGCTCGCCGGCGGCGGTCAGCCCGTGCCCGGCGGCGATGCGCAGGGTGCCGGTGGTGGGGCCGCGCTCCACCATCAGCCCGCGCACCACGCCGGTGCCGCCGGCGCGCCCCAGGTCGGCCTGGCGGGTGAGGAAGTACGACTGCTCGCGCACCAGGTCGCGCGCGGCCAGGAAGCGCCCGTCGAAGTACAGCGGGCGCCGCCGCCGCTCGTCGATGATCACCGACGAGCGGAGGGCGTCGATCTCGGTGCGGTCCAGCGGCTCGCGGGCCGGTCCCTGGAGAATCTCGGGCGTCATAGGGGTCCTTCCGGGGTGTGCGCGGCGCCTAGCCCGCGATGATGCGGGCCAGCGCGCCGGCCGCGTATACGAACAGCCGCCGCGAGTTGTCGACGGCGAGCGTGCCCTGCGTGTCGCGCACGTGCTCGGCCCCGCTCAGGCGGGCGGGAACGAGGAGGCGCGCCAGGAAGACCTCGTTGCGCTCCTGCCCCTGCGCGTAGCCGCCCAGGTGGGTGCGCCGCCCGCGCTCGTCGAACGAGTCGGTCCCCTCGTGCCAGCCGTTCAGGATCTTCTCGGCCATCTCGGTGCGCCGGGCGGCCGGGGTGGTGCCCGCCAGCGTCCCCCACGGGTCGGGCGGAAAGGGGGGCGGCGGCCCCTCCTGCCGCAGCACCAGCGACGCCTCGAACCCGTCGCGCAGCCGCGAGGGCGCCACCGCGTCGAGCGCGTCGAAGGGCCCGGTGGCGAAGGCCGGCGTCTTCCCCCGCTCGCACTCCACGAAGCGGACGAAGACGTCCACGGCGAAGAGCCCGTTGGGCGGCGCGGCGGCCTCGCTCACCATCCCGGCCGCGATCGCGGCGGCGCGCGCGATGAAGCCGCGGGTGCGCTCGGCGGGGGAAACGGAGGCGAGCCACCGGTTCAGCCGGGTGCAGTAGGTGGTGGGCACCTCGATGATGCGCCCTTCGGGGTCCAGCGCCATCCCCGGGCGGATCCGGATGCGCTCGCCGTCCTCCGGCCGCGGATCGTCGGGGTCGGGCGCCTCGCTCTCCACCCGCAGCCCGGCCACGGTGCCGGTGCCGTGCAGGTACGCCAGCGCGCGCGCCAGCCGGCCGCGGTGGTAGCCCTGCTCGGCCGCGAAGTCTTCGGCGCCCAGCAGCGCCCCGATGGCATACGCGACCCGGTCGGGGCGCAGGCCGCGGGTGAGCAGCGGGTCGTTCTCGGTGATCGTCGTCGGCATCGGGGTCTTTCGGTCTTCGGTTGATTCGGCCAGCGGTGCCCAGTGCCCAGTGCCCAGTGCCCAGTGCCCGGTGCCCAGTGCCCAGTGCGCCAGGTGCGACGCGGCATCGCGTGGTCCGCGGCGTGAGCGCGGGCGGAGGTTCGTGCGCGAATTTGCGAGTAAACTCGCCGCTACAACGGCACGCAGTCCGCCTTCGCGGACTTCACGGACCTGGCCCTCGCTTCAAATCCGCACTCGGCACTTGGCACCTTCGCACTTTCGCACTTTCGCACTTTCGCACTTTCGCACTTTCGCACTTTCGCACTTTCGCACTTTCGCACTTTCGCACTTTCGCACTTTCGCACTTTCGCACTTTCGCACTTTCGCACTTTC
>DASWMA010000660.1:0-6206 GCA_036399995.1 Longimicrobium sp.
TCCCCCGGGGTCACAGAGAGGCACGGAGGACACAGAGGAACGACAGCAGTTCTCCGTGTCTCTGTGCCTCTGTGTGAAACCGCTGTTCTTCCGGGACTTCGTGCGAGATGGATGGACGGTTGAGGCATCTCCTTGCGCCGCGCGAGCATGCGGCGGCGATGGAGCTGGTGCGGCGGGTGCGCGCCGCGGTGCCGGCGGAGTTGTGGCGCGCGCTGCTGTTCGGGTCGGTGGCGCGCGGAGAAGCGCGGCCGGACTCGGACCTGGACGTCCTGCTCGTCTTCCACGACCTGCCGTGGGACCGCGAGCCGCAGGCGGGGATGGCGGAAGAGATCGCGGACCGGGTGGCGGCCGACACGGGGGTGCCGGTGACCGTCTGGTCGGTGTCGCTCCCCGACCTGGAGCGCGGCCGGCGGACGCCGATGCTGGTGGACGCGCTGGACGACGGCATTCCCCTCTGGCCCGCGGACGCGCCGCCGGTGCGCGTGCGCTACACCCCCGACGACGCGATCTTCTGCACCGCCGCGCTGCTCGACCGGGTGCACGAGGGGAGCGCCGAGGTGGAGGCGGCGTGGGCGGCGGGAGACGGTGAGGCGGCGGCCCGCCGCGCGCGCGACGACCTGGTGCGGATGTGCACCGCCGCCCTGCTGCTGGACGGCGTCACCCGCCCGCGCCGGGGCGACGCGGTCCGCGCGTTCGTGCGGCGCGAGGGGTGTCCGGCGAAGCTGGCGGAGGTGATGCGCTGGGCGGCGGAGTCGTACGGGTCGGACGGGCGCGGCGGCGACGGGCCGCTGCCGCCCCCGCCGGGCGGGGTGGGCGCCGCCGCCGAGGCCGTGGACGCGGTGCGCAGGCGGGTGGCGGCGCGGCGGCGGGAACTGCGGGCGGCGGCCAGGGATATCCCTTGAGCACGCGTCCGCGGTGAACGGATGCGGGGCGCGGGTCTTGCTGCTCCGGCCCGTGCCATACCCCTGACGGACCGACACTCCCTGACCGGCGGCCCCGGGCCGAACGCACAGGAATGAAGCTCTTCCAGTCCAACACTCGCCAGCGCCGCGAGCTGGTGATGGTGTTCGCCATCACCTTCGTGATGAGCGTGCTGCTGACCGCCTTCTTCGCCACGCAGGTGGTGGCGGGGAACCGCTACGAGGCGCAGGCGCGCGAGAACCGCCTGCGCCCGGTGGTGATCCCCGCGCCGCGCGGCACCATCCTCGACCGCAACGGCGAGGTGGTGGCCACCAGCATCACCAGCTACACGGTGCAGCTCCTTCCCGGCGACAGCACCGTCATCCTGCAGACGCTCACCGACCTGGCCCCCTTCCTGGGGCTGGCGGGGAGCGACGTGGAGCGGCTGATGGCGGCCCGCAACCGCCGCCCGCACGACCTGCTGGAGGTGACCGACCGCGCCACCTACTCGCAGGCCGCGGCCATCGAGGAGCGCCGCGCCGCCTTCCCCAACATCATGGTGGTGGAGCGGCCGATGCGGTACTACCCGGCCGGCCCGGCCATCGGCCACATGGTGGGGTACGTCACCGAGATCACCCGCGAGCAGCTGCGGGCCAAGCCCTACTCCGAGCTGGGGTCCCGGCAGGGGCGGCTGATCGGGCAGGCGGGGATCGAGAAGCAGTACGAGACCACGCTCAGCGGCAACGACGGCGCGCGCTACGTGGAGGTGGACGCCAAGGGACGGGTGGTGAACCCGCGCGCCAACGTGGCCGCGCTGGACCCGCGCCCGGGGCGGCCGATCCAGCTGACCATCGACGTGCGGCTGCAGGAGTACATCCACAGCATCTTCCCCGACACCATGAAGGGCGCCGTGGTGGCGATGATGCCGTCGAACGGCGAGGTGCTGGCGCTGTACAGCCACCCCACCTACGACCCCAACGCCTTCGTGGGGCGCATCCCGCCCGACCTGTGGCGGGCGCTGAACACCGACCCCGAGAAGCCGCTGCTGAACCGCACCATCACCGCGCTGTACCCGCCGGCGTCCACCTTCAAGGTGGCCACCGCCGCGATGGCGGTGCGGCTGGGGATGGTGAACAAGGAATCGCGCATGCCGATCCCCTGCACCGGCGGGATGGCGTACGCGGGGCGGTACGCGCGCTGCCACTACCGCGCGGGGCACGGCTCGGTGAACCTGGCGCAGGCGATCGAGAAGTCGTGCAACGTGTACTTCTACCAGCTCGGCATCCGCATGGGTCTCAACAACCTTGCGATGCTGGCCACGCGCATCGGCTTCGGCCACAAGACCGGGCTCGACCTGCCGGCCGAGGTGAACCCGATCTTCCCCCGGAACGCGGCGTGGTACCGCAGCTACTTCAAGCTGCCGCCGCAGCCCAGCGACGTGATGTCGCTGGCCATCGGGCAGGGGCCCAACTCGCAGACGGTGCTGAACATGGCCAGTTTCTACGCCGCGCTGGCGGGGAACGGCCGCGGGGTCACGCCGCACCTGGTGCGCAGCGACTCGGTGGAGAAGCTGAAGCCCAACATCGACACCGGGCTCACGGCCGAGCAGCTCACCGACGTGTGGAGCGGGCTGGCGCTGGTGACCGAGAAGGAAGGCACCGCCGTGCAGAGCTCGCTGGTGCGCTACAAGCTGTACGGGAAGACGGGGACGGCGCAGAACCCGCCCCACCCCGACCACGGCTGGTTCGTGGGCTTCGCCGGCGTTCCCAACGGCCCGCCCGAGATCGTGGTGGCGGTGATCGTGGAGCACGGCCTGCACGGCGACGCGGCCGCGCCGCTGGCGGCCAAGGTGGCCAACTTCTACCTGGACCGGCGCCACAACCACCCGTTCGACCCCGAGCCCACCTGGGGCGAGCGGATCCGCGGCGGCGCGGTGTGGGGGTTCGATCCTCCCGGCCGCATCCTGGTGCCCGCCGGCACCAGCGCCGCCGGGGCCGCCGGGCAGCGGCAGCGCGACGAGCAGCCGGGCTCGACGAAGCGCGGCTGAGGTGAGGCGAAACGGCGGCGGGGGACGAATCGTCCTCCGCCGCGGTTCGTTCATGCCGGCATGGGGTCAGGAACAGAACGATGGGATGTCACACGGAGCAACGGAGGAAACGGAGGAAGAACGGAGCGTAATGCAGTTCTCCGTTTCCTCCGTTGCTCCGTGTGACCCATTCAGCGGTGCCCGTCTCCGCGCGAAACCGTGAGTGCGGGCGGGATGGCTGCGCCGGTTCGGCTTGACTGAACCGTAGCGGCGGGCCAAGTTGTCGCGCTTCTCCCGCCCGGGCAGGCGCCCGCGCGGGCCACGCGAATTTTCGGCACCGGGAATGGCGAACCGAACCCCCGCGAAGCGCACGGCCAGGGCGGCCATCCCCCACGGGCTGACCCGCGAGCAGCTTCTGGACATGTACCGGCTGGTGCGGCTCACGCGCTCGCTGGAAGAAAAGCTCGAGCTCCTCTTCAAGCAGAGCAAGGTGATCGGCGGCCTGTTCCGCTCCCTGGGGCAGGAGGGCGAGAGCGTGGCCAGCGCCTACGCGCTGCGCCGCCGAAGCGACGGCACCGGCGACGTGCTGAGCCCGCTGATCCGCAACCTGGGCAGCATGCTCACCATCGGCGCCACGCCGGCCGAGGTGGTGCGCCAGTACATGGCCAAGGGCGACAGCCCCGCGCGCGGCAAGGAGCTGAACATCCACTTCACCGACTACCAGCGCGGCTTCATCGGGCAGATCAGCCCGCTGGGCGACCTGGTGCCGGTGATGGCGGGGGTCACGCTCACCTTCAAGCAACGTGGAGAAGACCGGGTGGGGATGGTGTACATCGGCGACGGCGCCACCTCCACCGGCGCCTTCCACGAGGGGATCAACTTCGCCGCGGTGAAGCAGTGCCCCCTGGTGGTGATCGTCGAGAACAACGGCTGGGCCTATTCGACCCCCACGCGGATGCAGACGGCGGCGAAGAGCTTCGCCGACAAGGCGGCCGGCTACGGCGCCGCGGCCGACCGCGTGGACGGCAACGACATGCTGGCCGTGTACGGCGCCGCGAAGGCCGCCGTCGACCGGGCCCGTTCGGGCGGCGGAGTGACGCTGATCCAGGTGGACACCTACCGCCGCAAGGGCCACGCGCAGCACGACTCGCAGGGCTACATGGACCCGGCCGAGATCGACCGCTGGGCCACGGCCAACGACCCCGTCGACCGCTACGTGGCCGCGCTCACCGGGAGCGGCTGGGCCACGCAGAAGGAGCTGGCCGAGATCGACGCCCGCATCGACCGCGAGCTGGACGAGACCATCGCCGAGGCGGAGGGGAGCCCGCTCCCCGACGAGCACGAGGCGCGCACCGACGTCGTCAGCGGCGGCCCGGTGCCTGGGCACTGGTACCGCCTGGACCCCCCCGACCCACGCATGGCCTGATGGCGACCGCGACCCTGAGCAAGCAGAAGCCCGAACACGTCCGCCTGACCGAGCAGGGGAAGCCCGTGACGCTGCTGGAGGCGATCCGGGAGGGGCTGTGGGAAGAGATGGAGCGCGACCCCGGCGTGTTCCTGATGGGCGAAGACATCGGCGCCTACGGCGGCGCCTTCAAGATGACCGAGGGGATGCTGGAGGCCTTCGGGAGCTTGCGCGTGGTGGACACGCCGATCAGCGAGATCGGCTTCACCGGCGCGGCGGCGGGGGCGGCGCACATGGGGATGCGCCCGGTGGTGGAGATGCAGTTCATCGACTTCATCGCCTGCGCCTACGACATGATCACCAACTACGTCGCGACGTCGAGGTATCGCGGCAGCGGCCCGGTGCCGATGGTGATCCGCGGCCCCAGCGGCGGCTACGTGCGCGGCGGGCCCTTCCACTCGCAGAACCCCGAGGCGGCGTTCTTCCACACGCCCGGCCTCAAGATCGTGTACCCGGCCACCGCCTACGACGCCAAGGGGCTGATCAAGGCGGCGGTGCGCGACGACGACCCGGTGCTCTTCTTCGAGCACAAGTGGCTGTACCGCCGCCCGCAGCTGCGCGAGGTGCTGCCCAACGAGGACTACGTCGTCCCCATCGGCAAGGCCCGCACCCACCGCGAGGGGAAGGACCTGACCATCGTGACCTATGCGGCGATGGTGCACAAGAGCGCCGAGGCCGCCGAGGTGCTGGAGAAGGAGGACGGGCTCTCGGTCGAGATCATCGACCTGCGCACCCTCCTCCCGCTCGACGAGGACGCGATCGTGGAGAGCGTGAAGAAGACCAACCGGCTCCTGATCGTGCACGAAGACACGCGCACCGGCGGGATCGCGGGCGAGATCGCGATGCGGGTGAGCGAGAAGGCGTTCGAGTGGCTCGACGCGCCGATCCAGCGCGTGACCGCCATCGACGCGCCGATCCCGTATTCGCCGCCGCTGGAAGACTACTTCCTGCCGCAGACCGACGACATCGTGAAGGCGGCGCGCTGGCTGGCTAACTACTAGGGGACAGGGGACAGGGTACAGGGGACAGCAGGCGAGACCTCGCCGCACCCCGGGCTCTGTCCCTCGGCAGCCGGATGATGGCTGTCCCCTGTCCCCTGTTCCCTGTACCCTGGTTTCTGATCATGGCCCGAGTCGAAGTCCCGATGCCCCAGATGGGCGAGTCGATCGCCGAGGGGACGGTGTCGGTGTGGCGGAAGAAGGTCGGCGACCGCGTGGAGCGCGACGAGGCGATCATGGAGATCTCCACCGACAAGGTGGACGCCGAGATCCCCTCCCCCGTGGCCGGCGTGCTCGCCGAGATCGTGGTGACCGAGGGGCAGACGGTGGAGGTGGGCACCGTGGTCGCCTTCATCGAGACCGAGGCCGGCGCCGTGGCCGCCGCACCCGCCGCGGCGCCCAGCGCGCCCGCCGCCGGCGTGCCCGGCCAGGCGGAGACGGCCACGCCCGGGGCCGGCGCGGGGCAGGGGGGCGCCGTGGCTTCCGGCGGCGCGGCGGCGCAGGGCGCCCAGCAGCAGCAGGGCGGCGCCAGCAGCAACGGCGGGCCGCAGACGGTCGAGGAGCGGCTGCGTACGCGCTCCACGCCGCTGGTCCGCAAGATCGCCGCGGAGCACGGCGTCGAAGTGTCGGCGGTGCAGGGGACGGGGCGCGCCGGCCGCGTGACCAAGGATGACATCCTCAAGTACGTCGAGGAGCAGAAGCAGGCGCCCGCGACTGCCGGCGCTTCGGCGTCCGCCGGGACGCAGACGCCCACGAAGCCGCCGGCGCAGCGCCCGGGCGCCCCGAAGACGGGCGACGAGGGGCCGTTCGAGTGGAG
>DASWMA010000661.1:0-6625 GCA_036399995.1 Longimicrobium sp.
GCTGCCGCCCGACCTCGCCGCGCTGAAGGAGCGCGTGGCCACCGCCCTTCTCGCCTACTCCAACGAAACCCTCGCCTCCATCACCGGCTATCCGTACCTGCAGAACATCTTTTCTGCACAGTCAGTTTAAGGAAATGGTATGAGAAAGCAGTTCAGCCGGCCGGTATGATGCCAAATCCGGGTAAAGATTTGTCGAAAACCAAACTGCACTTGTTTCACACGGAGTTAACGGAGTCAGCGGAGTCAACGGAAGATGAAGTTCTCCGTTAACTCCGTTGACTCCGTGTGAAACCACTCTTTTTCAGGATTTCATATGAGGATGAGGAAGGCACGACGGACGAGTATCGCACTCGTGCGGCGCGTGTCGTCGCGGGGCGTGGAGCCAACGAACAGGGCCCGGAGAAAGGATCTCCGGGCCCTGTTTCCGCCGACGCGTCGGGCGCGTCAGAAGCGCGTGAGCGTGCCCAGCTTGGTGTCGTAGGTGGCCACGCGCGTCCAGGCGTGCGTGGCGCCCGAGGGGCGGACGGCCCAGAAGTCGAAGTTGGCGTACTGCCGGTCGCCCGCGGCGTTCAGCGCGGTCCACCCGGTGGCGCCGTAGAACGAGTTGGCGGCGGCGGTGAAGCGAGAGGCGAGCTCGTCGGTGCCCACGCCGGCCGGCGAGGCGAGGTACGCCTGCGCCGCCACCCACACCGCGTCGTACACCGCCAGCGCGAAGGCGTCGGGGTCGGTGCCGCCCGCGCGCTGCTTGATGCGCGCCGCCAGCGGCTGCCACTTCGCCGCGGCCGACGGGTCGAGCCCGAAGATGGGGGAGGGGAAGCCCACCGTCTCGGCGAACGCCACCGCGGCGGGGCGGCCCAGCAGCACCGTGCTCCCCACGATCCCGTCGGCGCCGTACCAGCGGACGGATGCCAGCACCGGGTCGGCCGCGGCCACCGCGAAGACGTCGGCCACCTCGTCGAAGCCGGCCAGGTAGACCGCCACCTGGCTGGCGGGGCGGGTGGCGAGCGCCGCCCGCACCTGCGTGCCCAGCGCGGCCACCGTGGCGGCGAAGCTGGTGGTGCCGGCGGCGTACTCCACCCCGGCCGACACGTTGCCGCCCAGCCCGGCGAAGCGCGCGGCGGTGGCGGTGTGCAGCCCCTGGTTCCCCGCGTCGGCGCGCCAGGCGGGCACGATGGCGCGCACGCCGTCGGCCCACATCAGCGCCGAGACGGCCACGCCTTCCAGGCTGTCGGCGGGGGTGAAACGGAGGATGCGGTCGTTCTTGATGGCCAGCGAGCCGGCGGTGCTCGACTGGCTCACCACCAGCACCGGGTTGGCGTCGACGTAGCTCTTGATGGCGGCCAGCTCGGCGCTCGACTGCGGGCCCACGATCACCTGCACGCCGGCGCCGCGCAGCGCCTGGACGGCGGAGAGCGCGGTGGCGGGTTCGAGCCTGGTGTCGCGCACGTCGGCGCGGAAGGTGATGCCGCGGCCGGCGGCGTAGGCGTTCACGTCTTCCACCGCCAGCTCCATCGCCGCCTTGCTGGTGACGCCCAGGGAGGACCAGTTGCCGGTGAGCGAGAAGATGCCGCCGATGGTCACGTCGCGCGCGTCGTCGCCCGTCACGTCTTCGCACGCGGCGGTGGCCCCCGCCAGCATCAGCGCGGCGGCGAGGGTGCACGCCCGGCGCGCCCACGACGCCGCAAGATCGAATTTCATGGTTCCGGTTTTCAGGTGGAGGTGCCCAGTGCCCAGTGCCCAGTGCCCAGTGCGTGGAGATGCGGGAAGCGCGATCGATGCGGCCGTGTTGCGCGGCCGCGTCAGTGGCGTGGGAGATGATGGAATGGGAGAGGCGCGCCGGATCCCGGGCTCGCGGAAGCTCGCCACGAAGCCGATGCGGCGCGCGGGCAGCAATGTAGACGTTTGCGCTCCGCGGCACCACTCCGGACGCGGGCGTGCGGCGATGCCGCCCAGGTCAGCGGAGCTCGATGCGGTAGCGCAGCGCTTCGGTGCCGCCGTACTCCGGGGTTTTGAGGAAGCGCTCCACCAGCACGCCCCCGTTGGCGGTGATCACCCGTTGCGAGGGCACGTTGTCGGGGTCGGTGGTGAGCTCCACGTACTGCAGCCCCTCGGCCTTCACCTGGGGAAGGAAGAGCGCCAGGGCGCGCGTGGCGTAGCCGCGGCCGCGCTTCCACGGCACCACCGAGTAGCCGATGTGCCCCAGCACGTGCGGCGGGAGCTCCGGCGTGCCCGGCTGCCAGCGAAAGCCGATGCTGCCGCAGAACTCGCCGTCCCACATCCACTGGTGGTAGCCCGGCAGGCGCTGGACGGTGCTCCCGTCTGGAAGCACGATCGGCCCCGCCTTCGCCTCGCGGTCCACCATCTCCGCCAGGAACCCGGCCGGGTCCCGCGCAATCTGCTCGAGCTGCTCGGCGGCCGCCTCGGGGCGGGTGGTGTTGGGCGACCACCCCCGCCGCAGCGCGGCGGCGTAGCTGGCCAGGTACGGCTCGGCGGGCCACACCAGGTGCATGTGCGTTGGATCGGCTCGCATCGGTCGGGGGGGCGAGGGGCGAATCTGGCGGCGGCGTGCGGTGCAGCGGCGCGGGCGATACCAGGTCCGGCTGAACACCTGCTGCAACAACGGTCATACGGGAAGCGGAGTGGAACGGAGGAAGCGGAGGACTTCATCGCAGTTCCTCCGTTTCTCCGTGTGACCCTTCAGCGATGCTGGTGCAGCAGCGGATCGTGCGGATCGCGTATGAGGATGAGAGCCCGGCGCCGCGTGCTGACAGGAAGGTCGAGGGAGCCGCGCGGCGGCGTCAAGCCTCCACGACGGCCGCGCCACGGAACCCGCTGAGGCAGGCGCGGGTGCGCTCGTCGAGCAGCCGCTCCAGCGCCAGGGCGGCGGTGCCGCCCGCCTCCTCGTCGCCCGAGAGCGAGCGGCCCAGCGCCTCGAGGCACACCTCGCGCACCAGCTCCACCTCGCGCAGCAGCCGGGCCTCGCTCCACCCCATGCGCTGGCGCTGCGCCCCGTGCAGCTCGCCGATCACCCGCTGGATCCGCGCGCCGTCGGCCAGCAGCTCGGTGGCCTCCCCGCCCGCGTCTGCCAGGATCGTCAGCGAGTTGGCCACGTCGGTCACCAGCGTGCCCAGGTGGTCGGCCACCTCCACGTCGCTCATCCGCTCGGGCAGGTCCAGCGTGGCGTCGGCGCGTGCCCGGCGGACGAACTCGGCCACGGTGGGGCTGATCTCGCGCAGCAGCATCGCCCCGGCCGCCGCCAGCCCGCGTTCCGCGGCCGCGCGGTCGCCGACGGGGGCGGACGCGGCCCGCCCATCCACCTCGCCGGGCGTGCGGGCTTCCGGGGCGCCGGCCACGAAGGTCCCCGCGGGAAGACGCAGCGTGAAGCGCGCCCCGGTCCCGGTGGAGTCGAGCGTCACGTCTCCGCCCATCAGCCGCGCCAGGCGCCGGCTGATGGGGAGCCCCAGCCCGGTGCCGCCGTGGCGGCGGGTGAGCCCCGCCGCGCCCTGCACGAAGGGCTCGAAGATGCGATCGGCGTCTTCGGGCCGGACCCCTTCGCCCGTGTCGGTCACCACGAAGCGGAGCCACGTGCCGTGCGGCGCGGCGTCGTCGCTGCCGGGGAGGCACTCCAGCGTGATGCGGCCGCCGGGGGGCGTGAACTTGACCGCGTTGGAGAGGAGGTTCACCAGGATCTGCCGCACGCGGTACTCGTCGCCCACGTAGCGCATCCCCGCCGCGTCGCCGGTGGCGTCGACCAGCGTCAGCAGCCGGGCGGCGGCCTGCGGGCGCACCAGCGCCACGGCCCCGCGCGCGGTCTCGGCGGCGCCCACCTCGTCCCGCGCGGTGTCGAGCCGCGCCGACTCGCTCTTGGAGAAGTCGAGGATGTCGCGCACCAGGTGCAGCAGGTGCTGGGCGCTGTCCTGCGCGCGGGCCACGTACGAGCGCTGCGTTTCGCCCAGCGCGCCGCTCACGTCCATCTCCAGCAGCTGCAGGTAGCCGATGATGGCGTTCAGCGGCGTCTGCACCTCGTGCGTCATGGTGGAGACGAACTCGTCGCGCGTGCGCAGCGCCGCCTCGGCGGCGTCGCGGGCCTCGCGCAGCCCCTCTTCGGCGGTGGTCGCCTCTTCCAGCGCCTGCTCCACGTCCACCAGCGCGGCGTCGGCGGCCTCGCGCGCCTCCACCGCCTCGGCGTGCAGGCGGGCGTTGTCGACCGCCATGGCTGCGCGGCGCGCCAGGTCTTCGGCCATCACCACGTCGATGTCGCCGAAGCGCCGCTCCACCTCGGCGGTCACGAAGGTCATGGCGCCCAGCACGCGGCCGCGCGCCACCATCGGCACGATCACGTACGAGCGGATCCCCAGGCGGCGCAGCAGTGCCAGGTGCGCGTCGTCGTGCGCGGTGGCCGCCAGCGCCTCGTCGGGCACGTCGAACACCATCTCGGGGCGGCTGGTGCGGATCACCCGCGGCGCGCCGATCAGGTCGCCCGTGCGCGGCGGATACTCCTCGTGCAGCCTGCGCGCGGCGTCCTGCTTGTCGGGGTCGGGGTGGGCGACCGTCACGCGGCGCACCTCGCCGCCCGGGTCCAGCACGTCCACGATGCACCAGGCGCCCAGGTACGGCAGCGACATGCCGGCCACGGTGGTGAGCGTGGCCTCGTAGTCGAGCGAGTCGGCCAGGCAGCGGCTGACCTCGGCCAGGAACGAGAAGCGGTCGCGGCTCGCCTCGGCCGCGTCGCGCTCGCGCTCGGCCGACCTGAGCGCCGCGTGCTCGCCGGCCGTGGGCGAGGCGGGCTCCGGCGGCGGCGCCGCGGACGCGCCTCCGTTGGCGCGCGGGTCCGGCGCGGGGGTGCTCTCGAGGTCGGTGGTGCTCACGGCGTGGATCCGGCTCTGGTTCAGGTCCCTGGCGCGCCCTGCGCAGCCGTCGGTATGGCGTACGGCGCTCGGTGCGTGCATACGCAAGTCCCCGTCCGTCCGCTTCGGCGGCGGCGCGGACGCGTTTGCAGCGGGTGAGACGACGGGCCAGGGCCGAAAAGCGGAGCGTGCCGGGGGGGGGGCGCGCCGGCATCCGGAGCGCGCCCGCGGAGTGCGGACGACCGAGGCCGGGCGGGGCGTGAAGCCGGGACGGGTGGGGAGGCGCGGCTCACCGGGGCCAGGGTGCGGCGCCGCCGCCCACGGCACCAGAGCGTTCCCGACAGGCGCCGCCCGGGCGCCGGGGACGCGGATCCACGCGGTGCGACGAGGGCTCGCCGCGGACCGACGCGCTCCGCACGCCGTGCTCTCGTGCTCGGCCGCGTTCAGCGCTCCAGCCGGCCCTCGCGGAAGATGCGGACGCCGTCGTTGCCGCTCTGCATCATCAGGCGGGCGCCGCGGGCGCCGTAGCGGCGCATCAGGTCGTGCATCACCGGCTGCTCGCCGTCCCACGGGTAGCCGTACACCACGTGGAAGTCGTGCAGCGGGCGGCCCAGCCGGCGGTACGCCGACTCGCCGTCGCCCAGCGTGCCGGTGCGCGGGTCGCCGTCGGCGCCGCGGTAGCGGTAGCCGGCGGGGAACAGGCTCCCGGCCACGAAGCGCGCGCCCGAGCCGTGCCGCGCCGCCAGGGCGCGCGCCACCTCCACCAGCCGCGGGTCGAGCTCGATCCCGTACGCCTCGTACCCCAGCAGGTCGGCCAGGATGGTGATCACCCCGGGGGCCGACCCCCACTCCAGAAAGCGCTGCCCCGGCGCGCGCAGCGCCACCAGCGCCCGCAGCACGGCGGGGTAGTCGGCCGGCATGAAGGGGTGGAAGCCGTCCTGGCGCACCTCCCGGTCGAAGCGCTCCCAGATCGTGCGTCCGTCGTCGATCACGGCGGCCAGGCGGGCGTTCAGCGCGGCGTCGACCGTGACGGCCGCGTGCGACGCCGGCGCGGCGCTACTCGCCACGCGCGTTCTCGTCGTCGGGAACGGCGTCGGGGGTCATGGCGGGCACGTCGAACTCGCCGTCGCGCGTCACGTCCGACCCGGCGAGCTCCGATTCCTTGCGGGCGCGCTTCTTCTCTTCCTTCTCTTCCTTCTTGCGCTGCTTGTTGAGCTCCTTGCTGCGCTTCTCGAACCCGTAGTTGGGGCGTCTGGCCATCGTTGTCTCCATGGTCGGGGGTGAGGGGCGCCGGGGCGGCGTTCCGGCCGTTGCCGCCCATCCGCGCAAGGAACCGGCCCGCGCCTCCGGACGCAAGAAGGGCCACCCCCGCGAACGGGGGTGGCCCTCGTGGATCCTGCGGCGTGAGCCGAGGTTCCGATCAGCCCAGGCGGACGACGTTCTCGGCCGCGGGGCCCTTGGCGCCCTGCACCGCGTCGAACTCGACGCGATCACCTTCGCTGAGCGAGCGGAAGCCGCTGCCCTGGATGGCGCTGTGGTGGACGAACAGGTCCTTGCCGCCGTCTTCCGGCGTGATGAACCCGAAGCCCTTGGTGTCGTTGAACCACTTCACGGTCCCGGTGGTACGCATACCGTATACTCACTTGTTTGTTGACCGACTGCCGAGGTGCGGGGTATCCGTACTCACCGACCGTCTGTTCTCTCGCGGGGGATGCGCCCCGCACCGCAGGAGACCGAAAACACAAAAGGGATCGGACACGTGGTGTCCAGATCCCTAT
>DASWMA010000662.1:0-8310 GCA_036399995.1 Longimicrobium sp.
GGGCGAGCCGGTGCAGCGGATCGCTCCGGTGGAGGAGAGCCGGTTCCACCTGCTGGAGCACGACCTGGGCGAGCACCCCTGCGCCGCGGCGGAGCTGCGCCGGCTGGCGGCCGAGGAGATGGACGCGCCCTTCGACCTGGAGCACGGCCCGCTGATCCGCGGCCGGCTGGTCCGGCTGGCGGCCGACGACCACGTGCTCCTGCTGACGATGCACCACATCGTCTCCGACGGCTGGAGCATGGGCGTGCTGACGCGGGAGCTGGGCACGCTCTACGAGGCCTTCCGTCGTGGAGAGCCCGATCCCCTCCCGCCGCTGCCGGTGCAGTACGCCGACTACGCCGCGTGGCAGCGGCGCTGGGTGGATGGTGACGTTTTGCAGGAGCAGGCGGAGTACTGGAAGCGGACGCTGGCCGGCGTGCCGGAGCTGCTGGAGCTTCCCACCGACCGCCCGCGTCCGGCGCGGCAGGACCACGCCGGGGCCACCCTGGCGATCGACCTGGGCGACGAGCTTTCCGCGGGGCTCAAGGCGCTCGCGCGCCGCCGCGGGACCACGCTGCACATGACGCTGCTGGCCGGGTGGGCGGCGGTGCTGGGCCGGCTGTCGGGGCAGGACGACGTGGTGGTCGGGATGCCCTCGGCGAACCGCGGACGCCGTGAGATCGAGGGGCTGATCGGCTTCTTCGTGAACACGTTGGCGCTGCGTGTCGAGCTCGGCGGCTCGCCGTCGGTCGCCGACCTGCTGGGGCGGGTGCGGGAGCGGGCGCTGGAGGCGCAAGCCAACCAGGACATCCCCTTCGAGCAGGTGGTGGAGCTGGTGCAGCCGGCGCGCAGCATGGCGCACAGCCCGCTCTTCCAGGTGCTGTTCGACCTGCAGGCGGCGTCGTCGAGACGGGGGCCGGAGCTCCCCGGCCTGAAGCTGGGGGGCGTGGGCGCGGCGTCGCAGGTGACGGCGAAGTTCGACCTTTCGCTCACGCTGGCCGAGGTGGACGGCCGCATCGCCGGGGGCGTGGAGTACGCCACGGCGCTGTTCGACCGGGAAACCATGGAGCGCCACGTCGGCTACCTGCGGCGGGCGCTGGAGGAGATGGTGGCGGACGACAGCCGGCCCGTGGAGCGGCTGGCGCTGATGCCGGCGGACGAGCGCGCCCTCGTGGTGGAGGAGTGGAACCGCACCGACGCGGCGTTCCCGGCGGACTGGTGCCTCCACGAGCGCTTCGAGCGGCAGGCGGAGCGCGCGCCGGGCGAGGTCGCCGTCACCTTCGCGGACGAGTCGCTCACCTACGGGGAGCTGAACGCGCGGGCCAACCGCCTGGCGCACCACCTGGTCGCCCGCGGCGTGGGCCCCGACGCGCGGGTGGCGATCTGCGTGGAGCGCTCGCTGGAGATGGTGGTCGGCCTCCTCGCCGTGCTGAAGGCGGGCGGCGGCTACGTGCCGCTCGACCCCGGCTACCCCGAGGACCGGCTCCGCTACACGCTGGCCGACTCCTCTCCCGCGCTCCTGCTGACGCAGGACGCGCTGCGCGAGCGCTTCGCCGGTCTCGATCTCCCCGTGCTGGCGCTCGACGGCGACGCGCCCGCGTGGGCCGACCAGCCGGAGACGAACCCCGGCCGGCAGGACGTGGGGCCGGAGCACCTGGCGTACGTCATCTACACCTCGGGGTCGACGGGCCAGCCGAAGGGGGTGATGGTCGAGCACCGCAACGTGGCGCGCCTCTTCACCGCCACCGACGCGTGGTTCGGCTTCACTTCCGCGGACGTGTGGACGCTCTTCCACTCCTTCGCCTTCGACTTCTCCGTCTGGGAGATCTGGGGCGCGCTGCTGTACGGCGGCCGCCTGGTGGTGGTCCCGCTCGGGGTCTCGCGCTCGCCGGAGGAGTTCTACGCGCTCCTCTGCCGCGAGGGCGTGACGGTGCTCAACCAGACGCCGAGCGCCTTCCGCCAGCTCATCGCCGCGCAGGCGGCCGTGGGAGGCGAGCACGCGCTGCGCTACGTCGTCTTCGGCGGCGAGGCGCTGGAGCCGGCCACCCTCCGCCCGTGGTTCGAGCGGAACGACGACCGCCGCACGCGGCTGGTCAACATGTACGGGATCACCGAGACCACCGTGCACGTGACGTATCGGCCCCTCGAGCGGGCCGACGCGGAACGGGTGGGCCCGAGCCCGATCGGCGTCCGCATCCCCGACCTGACCACCTACATCCTGGATGCGCGAGGGCTTCCGGTGCCGATCGGCGTGGCGGGTGAGCTGTACGTGGGCGGCGCGGGCGTGGCGCGCGGGTACCTGAACCGCCCGGAGCTCACGGCCGAGCGCTTCGTGCGCGACCCGTTCTCGGCCGACGCGGGCGCGCGGCTGTACCGCACGGGCGACGTAGGGCGGTGGCGGGCGGACGGGACCCTCGAGTACCTGGGGCGCAACGACCACCAGGTGAAGATCCGCGGCTTCCGCATCGAGCTGGGCGAGATCGAGGCGCGGCTGGCGGAGCATGCGGGCGTGCGCGAGGCCGTGGTGCTGGCGCGCGAAGACGCGGGGGGGAGCCGGCAGCTGGTGGCCTGGTACGTGGGCGCCGAGGGCTCCGATGTGCTGGACGCGGCGGAGCTGCGCGCCCACCTGGCGGCGCGGGTGCCGGAGTACATGGTGCCGGCGGCGTACGTGCGGGTGGAGGCGATCCCGCTGACCCCCAACGGGAAGGTGGACCGCAGGGCGCTCCCCTCGCCGGAGGGTGACGCCTACGTCACGCGCGGCTACGAGGCGCCGGTGGGCGAGACGGAAGCCGCGCTGGCCGAGATCTTCGCCGAGGTGCTGGGCGTGGAGCGGGTGGGGCGCCAGGACAACTTCTTCGACCTGGGCGGGCACTCGCTGCTGGCGGTGCGGGTGATCTCGCGGGTGCGGCAGGTGCTGGGTGCCGAGGTGGCGCTCGGCGACGTGTTCGTCCGCCCGGTGCTGGCCGACTTCGCGCGCGGGCTGGAGACGGCCGCGCGCACCGAGCTCCCGCCGATCGAGCCGGCCGACCGCTCGGCGCCGCTCCCGCTCTCGTTCGCGCAGCAGCGGCTCTGGTTCATCGAGCGGCTGGAGGGCGCGGGCGCGGCGTACCACATCACCGTGCGCCAGCGGCTGCGCGGCGAGCTGGACCGGGGCGCGCTGCGGCGGGCGCTGGACCGGATCGTGGCGCGGCACGAGTCGCTGCGCACGGTCTTCGCCGAGGTGGACGGCGCGCCGGTGCAGCGGATCGCGCCGGTGGAGGAGAGCCCGTTCCAGCTCACCGAGCACGACCTCCGCGGCCTCGCGGAAGGCGGGGCGGAGCTGCGCCGGCTGATGGCCGACGAGGCGCGCGCGCCGTTCGACCTGGAGCGCGGTCCGCTGATCCGCGGGCGGCTGGTGCAGCTCGGAGACGAGGATCACGCGCTGCTGATCACCATGCACCACATCGTAAGTGACGGGTGGAGCATGGGGGTGTTCACCCGCGAGCTGAACGCGCTCTACGCCGCGTTCCGTGACGGAGCCCCGGATCCGCTCGCCGAGCTGCCGATCCAGTACGCCGACTACGCGGTGTGGCAGCGGCGCTGGGTCGAGGGCGAGCTCCTGCGGGAGCAGGAGGCGTACTGGAAGGCGACGCTCGCCGGCGCGCCCGAGCTGCTGGAGCTGCCGACCGACCACGCGCGGCCCGCGCGGCAGGACTTCTCCGGCAGGGTGCTCGAAGTCGAGCTGGATCCGGAGCTGACGGCGGGGCTGAAGGCGCTCTCGCAGCGGCACGGGGCCACGCTCTTCATGACGCTCCTGGCCGGCTGGGCGGCGGTGCTCTCCCGCCTGTCGGGGCAGGACGACGTGGTGATCGGCACCCCCACGGCCAACCGCGGGCGGAGCGAGATCGAGGGGCTGATCGGCTTCTTCGTCAACACGCTGGCGCTGCGGGTGGACCTCTCCGGCTCCGCTTCCGTCGCCGACGTGCTGGCACGGGTGAAGGCGCGGGCGCTGGAGGCGCAGGCCAACCAGGACATCCCCTTCGAGCAGGTGGTGGAGCTGGTGCAGCCGGCGCGGAGCCTGTCGCACACCCCGCTCTTCCAGGTGATGTTCACCTGGCAGAACGCCCCCGCGGGCGAGCTGGAGCTTTCCGGCCTCGCGGCACCGGAATCGGCACCGCGGCCGGCACCGGCCGCGCCGGCGGGGGCGGCCGCGCCGACGACGGCGAAGTTCGACCTTTCGCTCGCCCTCGCCGAGCGCGACGGCCGCATCGTGGGCGCGGTGGACTACGCGTCCGCGCTCTTCGAACAGGCGACGGTGGAGCGCTTCGTCGGCTACTTCCGGCGGGCGCTGGAGGCGATGGTGGCGGACGAGAGCCAGTCCGTGGCCCGTCTGCCGCTGCTGCCGGAGGCCGAGCGCCGGCTGGTGGTGGAGGAGTGGAACGCCACGGACGCGGAGTTCCCGGCGGGTTCGTGCCTCCACGAGCTGATCGAAGCCCGGGTGGAGCGCACGCCTGCCGAGACCGCCGTGGTCTTCGAGGGAGCGGAGCTCACCTTCGCGGAGCTGAACGCGCGGGCGAACCAGCTGGCGCACCACCTCCGCGCGCTGGGCGTCGGTCCGGACGTGCGGGTGGGGATCTGCGCGGAGCGGAGCCTGGAGATGATGGTGGGGCTGCTGGGGGTGCTGAAGGCCGGCGGCGCGTACGTGCCGCTGGACCCCGGCTACCCGGCGGAGCGGCTGGCGTACATGCTGGCCGACAGCGCCCCGGCGGCGGTGCTCGTGCAGACGCACCTGCGCGATCGTGTCGAGAGCGCGGACGTACCCGTGCTCGATCTGGACGCCGCCGTGCCGGCGTGGGCAGACCTGCCCGCGGCGAACCCGGAGCGTGGCGGGCTGACGCCGGGCCACCTGGCCTACGTGATCTACACCTCGGGTTCCACCGGGCGGCCGAAGGGCGTGGGCGTCCACCACCGCGGGGTGGTGAACCGTCTGAGCTGGATGGAGGCGGTCCACGGCCTGGGATCGCACGACGTCGTGCTGCAGAAGACGCCGTACTCCTTCGACGTCTCGGTGTGGGAGCTGTTCTGGCCGCTGGCGGCAGGCGCGCGGCTGGTGCTGGCGCGCCCGGATGGACACCGCGATCCAGCCTACCTGCTGGACGTCCTCCGGCGCGAGCGGATCACCACCGTCCACTTCGTCCCGTCGCTCCTGGCCGTGTTCCTGGCGCACGTGGACGTGGAGCGGAGCGCGGTGCCGGAGCTGAAGCGGGTGATGAGCAGCGGCGAGGCGCTGCCGCCGGAGCTGGTGGCGCGCTTCGGCGAGCGGCTGCCGGGGGTGGAGCTGCACAACCTGTACGGGCCGACCGAGGCGGCGGTGGACGTCACCCTCTGGCGTTTCCCCGCGGACGGCCCGGCGGACCGCGTCTCCATTGGGCGGCCGGTGCCGAACACCCGGATCTACCTCCTGGACCAGGCGGGCGAGCCGGTGCCGGTGGGCGTCGCGGGCGAGCTGCACATCGGCGGTGTGCAGGTGGCGCGCGGCTACCTGGGCCGTTCCGACCTGACGGCGGAGCGCTTCGTTGCCGATCCGTTCTCGACCTACCCTGGCGCACGGGTGTACAGGACGGGTGACCGGGCGCGGTGGCTGGCGGACGGGACGATCGAGTACCTGGGGCGGATCGACTTCCAGGTGAAGGTCCGCGGCTTCCGGATCGAGCTGGGCGAGATCGAGGCGCGGCTCAGGGAGCACGCGGAGGTGCGCGACGCCGTCGTCCTCGCCCGCGAGGACGCGCCCGGAGACCGCCGGCTGGTGGCGTACGTGGTGGGCCCGGTCGCGGCCGACGCGCTGCGGGCGCACCTGTCGGAGCGCCTGCCGGAGCACATGGTGCCGGCGGCGTACGTGCGGCTGGAGGCGTGGCCGCTCACGCAGAGCGGGAAGCTCGACCGCAAGGCGCTCCCCGCCCCGGAGGGCGGTGCCTATGCGGCCCACGAGTACGAGCCGCCGGTGGGCGACACCGAGGAGGCGCTGGCCGCGATCTGGGGCGAGGTGCTCGGCGTGGAGCGGGTGGGCCGCCACGACAGCTTCTTCAAGCTGGGCGGGCACTCCCTGCTGGCGGTACAGGTCGTCTCGCGGGTACGGCAGATCCTGGAGGTCGAGCTCGGGCTCGGCGCCGTGTTCGAGCATCCCGTGCTCTCCGACCTCGCCGGACAGGTCCTGCGCCTGCAGCTCGCCCGGTTCGACCCCGAGACCATCGCGCGGCTCCTGGGGCTCGCTTACGACCCCGGCGCGGACGCCGCTCCGTTTTACCCCGGCGTGGACGCCGCTCCGTTTACGGCGGATGCCGGCTGAGAACGTCTCATACCTGGCCGGTGAGGTGTCACCCGCGCGGATGCGGAACCCGCCCGGCCCGGTCTGCCCGCCGTCGGCGGGTGCAACGCCACCTACCCTGGCTCCCAAGCAGTGTTGTGCTCGATAAGCTGAATCTTTCCAACGCCGAGCTCCTGGCGCTCCTCAAGGCCGCCCGGGCCACCGCTCCCATGCAGGCGCCGGCCACGCTGTCGCCGATCGAGCCGGTGGACCGGAGCGGGCCGCTGCCGCTGTCGTTCGCGCAGCAGCGGCTCTGGTTCGTGGAGCAGATGGGGACCGTGGGCACGGCCTACCACATGTCCACCCGCATGCGCCTGAAGGGGGCGCTGCACCGGGAGGCGCTGGTCCGCGCGCTCGACCGCATCGTGGCGCGGCACGAGGCGCTGCGGACGGTCTTCCACGCGGTGGACGGCAAGCCGGTGCAGCGGATCGTGCCCGTGGAGGGGAGCCGCTTCCACCTGGTGGAGCAGGAGCTGAGCGGCGACGGGCCGCCCGAGGCGGAGTTGCGGCGGGTGATGGCCGAGGAGGCGGGTGCGCGCTTCGACCTGGAGCGGGGCCCACTGATCCGCGGGCGGCTGGTTCGCCGGAAGGACGACGACCACATGCTGCTCATCACCATGCACCACATCGTCAGCGACGGGTGGAGCCTGGGAGTGTTCACCCGCGAGCTGGGCGCGCTCTACGACGCCTTCAGGCGCGGGGAGCCCGACCCGCTTCCGCCGCTGCCGGTGCAGTACGCCGACTACGCGGTGTGGCAGCGGAAGTGGGTCGATGGCGAGGTGCTGAAGGCGCAGGCGGAGTACTGGAGGAAGACGCTCGCCGGCGCGCCGGAGCTGCTGGAGCTGCCGGCGGACCACGTGCGCCCCGCGCGGCAGGACTTCTCCGGCGGCGTGGTGGGCCTCGAGCTGGGCGCCGAGCTGACGGCGGGGCTGAAGGCGCTCGCGCAGCGGCACGGGGCCACGCTCTTCATGACCCTGCTCGCCGGCTGGGCGGTGGTGCTCTCCCGCCTCGCGAGGCAGGACGACGTGGTGATCGGCAGCCCCACGGCGGGGCGCGGGCGGCGGGAGATCGAGGGGCTGATCGGCTTCTTCGTGAACACCCTGGCGATCCGGGTGGACGTCTCCGGCGCGCCCACGGTGGCCGAGCTGCTGGGGCGGGTGAAGGACCGGGCGCTGGGGGCGCAGCTCCACCAGGACATCCCCTTCGAGCAGGTGGTGGAGCTGCTGCAGCCGGTGCGCAGCCTGGCCCACACCCCGGTGCTGCAGGTGATGTTCACCCTGCAGAGCGTGGCCCGCGGCGAGCCGGGGTTTGCCGGGCCGGCGCCGGGCCCCGTGGCGCCGGCGCCGCGAGCGGGGGCGGAGGCGGGCCCGGAGCCGAAGGTGACGGCGAAGTTCGACCTTTCGCTGGTGTTCTCGGAGCAGGGCGAGCGGCTGGCGGGCACGGCGGAGTACGCCGCCGCGCTCTTCGAGCGCGCCACCGTCGAGCGCTGGCTCGGCTACCTCCGCCGCGTGCTGGAGGCGTTCGTGGCCGACGACGGCCAGCAGGTGAACGCGCTGCCGCTGCTGGCCGAGGACGAGCGCCGGCAGGTGGTGGAGGAGTGGAACGCGACCGACGCCGCGTTCCCCTCCGATCTGTGCATCCACGAGCTGTTCGAGGAGCAGGCCGCGCATACGCCCAACGCCGTCGCCGTGGTTCACGAGCGTGAGCGGGTGACGTACGCGGAGCTGAACGCGCGCGCGAACCGGCTCGCCCACCGGCTGCGGGCGCTGGGCGTGGGGCCGGACACGCGGGTGGCGATCAGTGTCGACCGCGGGGTGGAGATGATGGTCGGCCTCCTGGCGATCATGAAGGCCGGCGGCGCGTACGTCCCGCTCGACCCTGCCCATCCCGCCGAGCGGCTGGGCGGCATGCTGGCCGACAGCGCGCCCGTAGTGCTGCTCACGCAGGGCTCGCTGGCGGGGCTGTTCGAGGGAACCGGCGTGCGGGTG
>DASWMA010000663.1:0-10615 GCA_036399995.1 Longimicrobium sp.
CCGCTGTTGGGGCACCGCTCGATCTCGCGCTTCATCCGGCGCCCTCCTGCGGCTCGGGCGCCGCGGCGGGCTCGGGGTAGATCTCGTGGATCAGCTCCGGCGGGATGAACAGCCGGCGCACCTCGGGAAGCTCGCCGCGCACCCAGCGGCCGATCACCGGCACCCGCTCGTACGGGCCGAACATCTCGCGCGGCAGGCGGTGCGACAGGGTGTTGATGGTGAGCGCCGGGTGCGCCGCCCACTTCGGGAACACCGCGAAGCGCTCTTCCACGTGGTCGTGCCCGCGCAGCATCCGCCCCACCGGGCGCCCCAGGCGCGTGGCCAGCTCGCAGAAGGCGGCGAAGTCCTCTCGCCCGAACTCGCTCCCCCGCGTGGTGCGGTTGGGGATGCGCTTGCGGGCGCGCGGGTGGGCGCGCAGCCACACGAAGTCCTGCAGCACGCGCGGGTCGTTCCAGTTCCCCTCCTCGGCCAGCACCGGGTGCAGGTCGGTGTGGGGGATGCCGCCGTGCGCCACCAGCAGCCCGTCGGGGAAGAAGAGCGCCCGGGGCGTGCGCCGGAAGAAGCGGATGATCACCCGCCCCAGCGGCGCCGCCCACGGGTGCCCGGCCTGCGACTGGGCGTTCAGCCAGTCGGTGAAGTCGGACGGGAGCACGGTGGACTGGAAGCGGTTGTCGGCGAACGCCAGCGCCTCGTCGTGGTTGCCGGCCACGATGGTGATGCGCATCGGCCCGTCGAGCAGCAGCTCGAACATGCGCAGCACCACCTGGGCCGCGTGCACGCCGTCGTCGAACAGGTCGCCCAGGAACACGATGCGGGCGTCGGCACCGCCGCCGCTGCGGTCGATGTGCTGCAGCGCGGCTTCCAGCGCCAGCAGGTCGCCGTGCAGGTCGCCCACGAACCACACCTCGCCCACCGGCCAGTCGTCGCCCACCTGCACCGCCTGGTCGCCGGGCCCGGCGGCGTATTCCTCGTACGCCAGCCCCAGCGGCCCGCCGCCCGCCAGCCGCTCTTCCATCCGCCCGATGATGCGCTCCGCGCGCTCGCCGTCGATCGCGTTGGCCACCGCGGAGCGGATCGCGTCCCAATCGAGCTCCCGCACCTCCAGCACGCTCACGTGGGCCTGGGGCAGCGCCGCGGCGGGGGCGGCGGGAGGGCCCGGCGGTGCCGCGGCAGCCTCCGCCGGGGCCTTGTCGATCAGCTCCTCGGGCGTCCCGGCCAGCGCGGTCTCGGGCGGGGTGGCCTCCGCGTCGCCGGGCTCGGGGTGCGCGGAGGACGCGGTGTCTTCCGGCTGCGCGGTGTCGGACGTGGCAGAGCCATCGACCGGGGCCACGCCGCCGTCCTGCGCGGCCTCCTCCCAACCCTCGGGGGCCGGCCCGGCGTCCTGCGGGGCTGTCCGCGCACCCTCTTCGGTGGGGCCGCCGGGTTGCGCACCTGCTTCGGTGCGGCCGTCCTGGCCGGCCGCCTCCGCACCTTCCGCGGGCGGCACGGGTACGTCCGGCGGCGGCGCCTCGGCGGGTGCGTCGGCGTGCGGGGTGTCGCCGCGTTCGGCTTCGGGGCGGTCGTGGCTCTCCGTCACGGCTCGTTCTCCACGCGCAGGCGCAGCTTTTCGGGTCCGATGGTGATCACCGCGCCTTGCTCCAGCGGCGCGGGCGCGGTGCCGAGCGCCGCGCCGTTCACGAAGGTGGGGTTCTTCGCCCCCGGCGCGGGGGCGATGCTCCACCCGCCACGCACCAGGTCACGCGCCAGCAAAAACTGCGGCTCGGCGGCGTAGACGTGGTCGCGGCCCGCGAAGGTTTCCAGCAGGTGCTTGCCGATGGCCGTGTCCACGCCCACGCTCAGCCGCTGCGACGTTTCCTCGGCCACCAGCACCAGCTTGGTGGCGGGGGTGAAGCCACACGCCTCGCAGCGCATGGCCTCGTCCCCGTTCATGAATCCGCACTGCGGGCACTTCCAGCCCATCCGCCGCCTCAGGCCGGGCGGACGGTCAACGGGAGCTTGGCGATCCCCTTCTCGGCGCGGCCCACGGCGATCACGTCGCCATCGTGCAGCGGCCGCGGCGCGGTGACGGGCTCGCCGTTCACCAGCGTCTCGTTGGTGGTGCCCTCGGCCGGCACGATCTGCCAGGCGCCTCCCTCCGCGCGCTCCAGCACGAACTGCTCGGCGTCCCACACGTTCGAGTCTTCGCCGAACTGGCGGACCATGTGCTTGCCCAGCGGCGTGCGCACGCCCACCGTCACCGGCTTGCCCGTCTCGCCCACCAGCTGGATGCGGTCCGAGCTCAGCGGCCCCCCTGCGGCGGCAGGTGCCGCGGCAGCGTCGGCCGGAGGCGCCGCGGACGCATCCGCGGGTGCCGCGGCGGCCCCGGCGTCGGCGGTCGCCGCACCGGCCGTGGCGCCGCCAGCCGACGCGTCGGCGGGAGGCGCCGCGGCGGAGGATGCATCGCCGCCTGCGGGCGCGGCCGCGGTTCCGGCATCTGCCGAAGCCGTGTCGGTCCCCGTCGCGCTCGCGGCGTCGGCCGGGGGCGCGTCGGTCGGCGCGGTGCCGGCGGCGGTCGTCTCCGTGGCGGCCGCGGCAGCCACGGCATCAGCGGCAACGGGATCGCTGTACGGCGCGCCCGCCGACGTGGTCTCCGTCGCGGCCGGGGTGGAGGCGGCATCGCTGGTTGGCGCAGCGGCCGCAGCGGCATCGGTGCTCGCCCCTTCGGTCGCGGACGCGTCGGAGGACGCACCGCCTGCCGCGGCGCCGGTGGACGATTCGCCGGAGGATGTGGATTCCGTCCCGGACCCGCCGGTGGCGTCGGCGCTCGCGGTTGATGCATCCGTCGCCGATGCGTCGGCCGCGGGTGTGCCGCCGGCTTCGCTGGACGGCGCGCCCGCCGAGGTCGTTTCCGTCGCGGACCCAGCCGAAGCGCCCGCGTCCGACACAGGCGCACCGGCGGAGGTGGATTCCGTCGCCGTCCCATCGGTGGATCCAGAGCCCGCGGCAGCCGCGTCGCTCGACCCGGACTCGGTCGGCGCTTCGAGCGTGGGGTCAGGATCGCTGCTGGGCGCGGCGGCCGTCGCATCCGCAGACGGCGTGTCGGACGATCCACCGCTGGCCGAACCGCTGCCGGAATCCGTGGGCGTCCCAGACGATCCACCCGCCGCCGACGCGGTGCCGCCATCCACGGGCGTCCCAGACGATCCACCCGCGCCCGATGCAGCGCCCGCATCGGCGGCCGTGCCGGACGATCCTGCGGCCGACGCAGTGCTGGCATCGGTGGCCGTTCCGGATGATCCACCCGACCCGGTGCCGCCGTCGGTGGGCGTGCCGGACGACGCGGAGGCATCGCTTCCACCGGCCCCGGCGGCCGGGTCCGATCCACCGTATCCACCCGCCCGATCCGTCGGCCCGGCGGTGCTGGACGGCGGGGGATTGTCGGACGTGAAGCCGGTTCCGGATCCTCCCGCGTCTCCCGACCCCGACGATCCTCCCGATCCCTCGGACCCGCTGGGGGCGGACGTCCCGGACGTACCCGCGTCCGACGTCGATGCGGCGCCTGCCCCGCCTTCCGCGGGCGGGGTGCCTGATCCGGACGCGGAGGTCTCGGCCGCGGGGGTGCCCGCGGTTTCTTCCGGCTTCGCTTCCGTGCCCGGCGTTGCGCCGGCTGCGGGTTGATTCTGGCTTTCGCTCACGGTTCGATCTCCACGCACGGTCCCGGCTGCGTCGGCCCGATGAGGATCATCGCGCCCTCCTGCTCTGAAGTGCTTAGTGCTTAGTGCTAGGTGCTAGGTGCTAGGTGCTCCGCATCCTGCCTCTCCATCTCTGCCAAGCCGCCGCGCGCCCCGTGCCTCAGACGATGCGCGCGGTGAGCGGCAGCTTCGCGATCCCCTTGGCCGCACGGCCTACGGCGACCACGTCGCCGTCGTGCAGCATCCGCGGCTCGGTGACGGCCTCGCCGTTCAGCAGCGTCTCGTTGGTGGTGCCCGCCACCGGCACCAGGTACCAGAAGCCGTCCTGCCCGCGCTCCACCACGCACTGCTCCGCGTCCCACACGTTGAAGTCTTCGCCGAACTGGCGGACGATGTGCTTGCCCAGCGGCGTCCGCACGCCCAGCGTCATCGCCTGCCCCGTCTCGCCCACCAGCTGGATCCGCTCCGAATGCAGCGGGATTCCGCCGCCGCCCACCGGCATCGGCGCGGGGGCGGGAGCAGGCGCCGGCTCGGGCGCGGGTGCAGGCACAGGCGCCGGAGCGGGCGGTGGAGGCGGCGCGGGTGCGGGCGTCGGCTCGGGCGCGGGTGCCGGAGGCGGCGGTGGCGCGGCTGGCGCGGCGGCCGGCGGCGCTTCCACGGGCGGCGCAGCGGGTGCGGCCGGCGCAGCGGCTGGAGCCGGGGCCGCCGCGGGTGCGGCGGCGGCGGGCGCGGCGGTGGCGGCCGGCGCCGATCCCAGGCGGCCGGTCAGGTAGTCGCGCACCTCGGCCGCCGTGGGGCGCTCCTCGGCGCGCGGCGAAAGGCAACGGTGGATCACCTCGGCCACGGCCTGGTTGCTGGCCGGGGCCGGCATGGTGCCGCCCAGCACCGGGGGCGCGGCCTCGTACGCCAGCGCCTTGCGGGCGTACTCGGCCTGGTCGTCGGACCAGTACGGGTGCCGCCCGGAGAGGAGCTGGTACAGGATCAGCCCGCAGGTGAACACGTCGGACGCCGCGCCGGGGATGCCGCCGGCGGTGAAGTGCTCGGGCGAACGGTAGTTGTCGGAGCCCACGTAGCCCTGGCGGCCGTGCCAGGGGGCCGTCTGGTCGGTGAGCACCGAGAAATCGACGTCGATCAGCTTGAGCTGGAAGCCCGCCGCGATGGAGGCGTCTTCGATCAGGTAGGCGTTGTCGGGCTTCAGGTCGGCGTGGGCGATGCTGGCTTGGTGCAGGGTGTTGATCCCCGACATCAGCACCTTGGCCCAGATCACGTGCTGCTCCCACATCCGCGCCGAGAACGGCGCCGTGGGCAGGCGCCCGCCGTTCTCGGCCGCCTCGTTCTCGAAGATCCCGCCCAGATCGGCGCCGTTCTCCACGAACTCGAAGACCTGGAAGTAGTTGCGCCCGCCCCACACCGCCTCGAACGCGTCGATCGCCCGCACGCAGAAGTTGCGCGCCGGGCTCTCGGCGATGCGCCGGTTGAGCTCGCGCTGGTAGCGCACGTAGTCGCGGTACCAGTCCACGGTCACGGCGGGCGACTTGTACTGCTTGAAGAACACCTTCTGCCCGTCCTGGCTCCGGGCGGCGTACGAGATGGCCATCGCGCCGGGCCCGAACACGTCGGTGATGGTGTAGCCGTTGATCTCGTCGCCGACCTTGAGCTTTTTCGCCATTCGATCCGAAGTGCGAGGTACTGAAGTGCTAGGTGCTAGGTGCTAGGTGCTAGGTGCTGAGTGCTCTGTGCTGAGATCGAGGTGCCGAGCGTGAACGCCCGGCATTCCGCACTCAGCACCTAGCACTCAGCACCGCCGTTCAAAGCGCCACCGTTTCCGCCGACTTCGACACGCTGGCGGCCAGCTGGCGGAGCGTGTTCTTGAAGTTGGCCTGGTCGGAGGTGAACTTCACCAGCGCCTCCTGCGGGTCGAGGCCCGGGTACGAGATGGCCTCCCATTCCGACTTGTCGATCTGGCTCAGCTCGTCGTAGCCCGGCATGTCGGGCGCGAACAGGCTCAGGATGACGCGGTTGTTGATGATGGCGTTGGTCACGTCCTGCACGCCGCCGCCCCGCGCCTCGGGGATGGTCATGGTCGGCTTGAACGAGGCGTCGGTGAACACCACCACCACGCGCGCCGCGTCGCTGCGGTAGCGCCACTTCGCCGGGTCCAGCGCCTGCGCGCCCTTCTCGGTCTGCCCCATGTTCGCGACCTTGAACAGCGCGTCCAGCAGCGACTCGGGCTCGTCGCCGCCGCCCTCGGCGCGCAGGCCGGCGAGCTGCGCGCGCAGCGCCTCCACGTCGTTCACGAACGGGTTGTCGATGAACGGCTCGGCCTCGGGGTCCTCGAAGTCGCGGTAGCCCACCGCCCGGGCGCGCCAGTCGCGAACCGGTGAGATGTTGTTCCCCTCGCCCTTGCTCAGGCTTTCCACGAAGGTGCCGATGTTCGCCTTGAGCGCGTCGATGGCCGGGGCCATGCTCCCCGACACGTCGATCAGGAAGACGATGTCGGCGACGCCGCGGGTCTTGGTCTGCTGCTGCTGGTCCATTTCGCTTGCCCTGCCGTCTCGAAGTCCGTGACGAAGTGCGGGCGGGCACGCCCGCGCCGGAGGCCGCATCCCAATCGATCGGGGTTGCGGCGCCTATGCAGGTTCCAGTCCGCAGGGCAGAGCACGGCGCGCGACCTCCCTTCTACAGACGTGGGACACGAGGGCGAGCCCCCGATCGGAAGGCAGCTCCTCGGACCGCCGGCATCACACCAGTGGACCCGGACGCACCTCAAACGGCACGAAGCCCCGATCCCCCGGTCCGCGCGCCGGCCTCGCACCGGCGGCTGAAGCCGCAGCAACAACGACGGAAAGCCTCCCAAACTGCGGGAGGCTTCAACTGCATCGTGACGTCGGGTTCTTCCTCGCTCCGACGGTGTCGGGGGAAGGTCGCACGGATCGGTGGACCTTCCCCGCCCGGTCACCGTCAGGGGGCGGTGGTCGTTCCCTGAGCGGTGTCGGTGGGGCCGGGGACGCCGGCCGTGTCGACGATCTGGCCGCCGGCCGTGGGCGGGTTGGTGCCCATCCCGGAGGTGTCCGCCGTCCCGGGCGCGGCCGAGGGCGGCGGCGGCGTGGTGACCGTGCCGCTCATGCTGGTGTCGCTGGCGCCGCCGTGGGTGTTCTCCGCCTCCTGCCCTTCGTCGTCGCCGCCGCATGCCGCCAGCACCAGCACGGCCATGGGGACGAGCACTCGCATGCGCTTCATCGCGTTCTCCGTCGTTCGGTCCATGATCCCATCGCCCGCTCCGGGCGGGGCCGGCGCCCCTGCAACAACCGGACGAATCCACGCACCGCGATGTCGCAGAGGTGTGCACGCGGGATCGCTCGGGATCGCACCGCCGGGATCGCACCGCCGGGATCGTACCGCCGGCATCGCACCGCCGGTTGAAACCGGCGGCTGGAACTTCGGGAAGTCCGCCTTCGCGGACTGCGGCCGCGGCATCACCGCGCAATGCAGCATTTCGCTCACCGCAAGTGCAGTTCACCCCACCCCGCGGAGCGGGGAGGGGGCCGGGGGGAGGGGCCCGCCGCGGCATGCGCAGGGGCCGCGTCTGGAAGAACGAAAATAGACCGGGCCCGCGAGAGATCGCTCCCCCGCGGACCCGGCCCGTGCCCGGATGCGCCACCCCCCTCAGAACACCGCACCCGGGGTCCTCCGTACCTCCCGTACCTCCCGTACCTCCGTACCTCCGTACCTCCGTACCTCGTTACTTCACCACCAGCGCCGTCACCATCCCGAACATCCCCATGGGGCCCTCGGCGTGCGGCAGGATGTGGCAGTGGAAGGCCCAGGTGCCGGGGTTGTCGCAGTTGATGATCACGTCCCAGCGCTCGCCGGGGGCGATGTTCAGCGTGTCGCACAGCCAGGGCTGCGGCTGCGGCCACCCGTCCTTGTGCGTCACCAGCATCGGCATCCCGTGCAGGTGCATCGGGTGGATCATCATCCCCTCGTTCATGAACCGCACGCGCAGCTTCTGGCCGCGGTTGGCGGCGATCGGCTCGGTGGCCGGGAAGCCCTTCCCGTTCAGCGTGTAGCCGTGGGGGCCGTCGTTGAGGATCATCACGTAGTCGATGTCGGCCTTGTGCGTCTCGCCGCCCTTCGGCTCCACCACGAACGCGCCCAGCAGCCCGATCGGCACCTGCTTGGCCGCGTTCAGGTGCGAGTGGTACATGTGCGAGCCGGCGTTGGGCACGTCGAACTCGTACACGAAGCGCTCGCCCGGCTTCACCGGCGGCTGGGTGATGAAGGGCACGCCGTCCATCCCGTTCACCAGCGACACGCCGTGGAAGTGGATGGCGGTGCTCTCCTCGAGCTTGTTGGTGAGGTTGATGCGCACCCGGTCGCCCTCCTTCACGCGGATCTGCGGGCCCGGCACCTGGCCGTTATAGGCCCACGCCTCCACCGTCTGCCCCGGTGCCACCTCCCACTGGATCTTCTCGGCGGTCAGGTCGTAGACCTTCACCCCGTTCTCGATGCGCGGCTGCATCAGCTGGTTCCCCTTCCCCTTCGTGGGCGCGGGGAACTTCTTGATGCCCTCTTCGTGGTGGCGGTCCATCTCGTCGGCGGCGCGGCGGATGTCGGCCGGGCTCCTGGGGTGCGCCGACATGGTGCCGCCGCTGTGGTCGCTGTCGGCGTGGGCGGGCTGCGGGCGCGCCGCGGCCGTGCTCACCGGCGCCGCGTCGTCCTTGCAGGCGGCCAGGGCGCCGGCCACGGCGGGCACGGCCACCGCCACGGCGGCGCCGCGCAGGAAGGCCCGGCGCGACGGGGTCGCCGGGGCCACGGGGCTCTCGCTGGCGTTCTTGGTCTCCGACATCGGTCTGGCTCCGGTATGTGTAAGGGACTCGGCCGCCTCCGGCTCCGGGCACGGTCCCGGATGGGGTCGCTCGCTCGATCGGCCGGAAAGCTATGCCCCGCGTGGGGGAGCGTCTGTCGGGCAAGGGGCGGCAGGTCGCTGCTGGCAGACACCGTCCCCCCGGCGGGGCGCGCCACCACACCCCGCCGGCCGCGTGTAGGGAGATGCCGGACAGAAGAGAAGTGCTAGGTGCTAGGTGCTAGGTGCGAAGGTGCGAAGGTGCGAAGGTGCGAAGTCCTGAGTCCTGAGTCTTGGGCACTGGGCACTGGGCACTGGGCACTGGGGCACCTAGCACTCAGCACCTAGCACTCAGCACCTAGCACCTTTCACCGCCGGGAACCGATCTTGCCCATCCAGCCCCATGCCCCGCGCCGGTGCTCGGCAGCCGGGGCCGTTCGACCATTTCCAGGGGCAGGATGCCGGGCCATCACGACGCCACGCTGGTCGTGGCTTCCATCGTCATCGCCGTCTTCACCGCCTACGCGCTGCTGGCCCTGGCCGCGCGCGTGACCGCCGCGCGCGGCCGTTTCCGGCTGGCGTGGCTGCTGGGCGGCAGCGTGGCGGTGGGGCTGGGCATCTGGAGCATGCACTTCGTGGGGATGCTGGCGTTCGACGTGGGCGTGCCCATGGCCTACGCCGTCCCCACCCTGCTCCTCTCCGCGCTGGCGCCGATGGTGGCGTCGGCGCTGGCGCTGTACGTGGTGTCGCGGAAGAACGCGGGGAACCGGACCGTCGTCCTCTTCGCGCTGCCGATGGGGCTGGCCATCGCGGGGATGCACGTGATCGGGATGACGGCGCTGCGCATCCCGGCGCGCATCTCGTACGACCGGGGGCTGATCGTGGCCGCCGTGGCCATCGCGGTGGGCGCGTCGGCGGCGGCGCTCTGGCTCTCCATCCGCTTCCGCAGCGACGACTCGCGGCGCGGCCGCTACTACCAGCTGACCGCCGCGCCGCTGATGGGCTTCGCCATCGCGGGGATGCACTACACCGCCATGGCCGGCGCGCGCTTCACCCCCGTGAGCGGCCAGATGAACATGGCCCCCGAGGCGGTGCTGCGGACCGACGGGCTGGCGTGGGGGGTGGCGGCGGCCACGCTGCTGGTGCTGACGCTGGCGGTGCTGGGCACCACGGTCGACCGCCGCTCGCGCGCCCGCAGCGCCGAGACCGAGGCGCTGCGCCGGAGCGAAGACCGCTTCCGCTCGCTCGTCCTCGCCACCGCGCAGATCGTGTGGACCACCGACGCCGGGGGGCAGATCGCGGCGCCCCAGCGCGAGTGGGAGGCGTTCACCGGCACGGGCTTCGAGGCGTACCGCGGGTGGGGGTGGCTGAACGCGCTGCACCCCGACGACCGCGACGCCACCGCCGCCGTGTGGCGCGCGGCGGTGGAGAGCCGCACGGTGTGCGAGGCCGAGTACCGCCTGCGCAACCACGACGGGGAGTACCGGACGATGTCGGTGCGCTCGGTGCCGGTGCTGGAGCCCAGCGGGCGGGTGCGCGAGTGGGTGGGCGCCGCCACCGACGTGACCGAGCGCAGCAAGAGCGAGCGCGCCAACGCCTTCCTGGCCGAGGCGGGGCGGGTGCTGGCCTCGTCGCTGGAGTACGAAACCACGCTGCGGGCGGTGGCGCGGCTGGCGGTGCCCGAGCTGGCCGACTGGTGCGCGGTGGACCTGCTGGTGGAAGACGGGGGGCTGCGGCGGGTGGCGGTGGAGCACCAGGACCCCGACAAGCTCGAGCTGGTGCGCGAGCTGGAAGAGCGGTATCCGTCGCAGCCCAACCCCGAGCGCGGGCTGCACTACGTGATCCGCACCGGCCAGCCCGACATGATGCCCGACATCCCCGACTCGCTCCTCGACGCCGCCGCGCGCGACGCCGAGCACCGCGAGCTGATCCGGCAGCTGGGGCTGCGCAGCTACATCGCGGTGCCGCTGGTGGCGCGCGAGAGGACGCTGGGCGCCATCACCCTGGTGCACGCCGAGAGCGGCCGGCGCTACGACGAGGGCGACCTTCCCCTGGCCGAAGAGCTGGCCCGCCGCGCCGCCGTGGCCATCGACAACGC
>DASWMA010000664.1:0-4118 GCA_036399995.1 Longimicrobium sp.
TCTTCACCCATGTCGTGAGTTCGACGGTTGGCGGATGAATGGTTGCTTAGACACCACCCATCCTACCGCCGCCCAAGAGCTTGCGACATGGGTATTTTCGTTCTATGCCGCTCTATCCCAATTTCAGGTGAATAACCGAGGGTGATACCGGATTCAGCGATTGATGTGCATTCGCACGACACCGCTCCCCGTCATCCTGAGCGCGAACACTCTGCACCCGAGGCGTGCTGCGATGGCCGCAGCGCGAAGGATCTATACCATCGGATGCGCTACGAGTGGGGATTTCGCGCAGACCGGCTATGGATCCTTCGGCCTACAACCATTTGCGCATGCCGCGATGTCGGCGTGGTCGGGCCTCAGAATGACGGAGGAGGCGTTGGATGCGGAATGCACAGTCAATCACCGCGTTTGATATGAGGTCGCGGGATCGGGCGGCTGTGGCAACGAATGCCATGGTGGCCGCTGCACGCCTTGCAGCGCAAGGGCCGCGCGGCTTTCGTTGTGGCGCTCGACGCCGATCCGAAAATCCAGCCGGGAGCCGATCCGATGATCAGGGCCGTGAAGTTCATCAGCATCCCCACGCGCGACCAGGACCGCGCGCTGGCCTTCTACACCACGCAGCTCGGCTTTCGCGTGGTGACCGACCAGCCGTTCGGCGAGCAGCGCTGGATCGAGCTGCGCATCCCCGGGGCCGAGACGGGGGTGGTGCTGTTCACCCCGCCCGGTCAGGAAGACCGCGTCGGCGGCTTCATGAACATGGCGTGGGTGGCCGACGACGTGCAGAAGACCTACGACGAGCTGGCCGCCCGCGGCGTGGAGTTCGTGCAGCCGCCGAAGACCGAGCCGTGGGGCACCAGCGCCGTCTTCAAGGACCCCGACGGCAACACCTTCGCCCTCTCCTCGCGCTAGCGCGGGGAGCCGTACCGCGGGTCGTGGAACGACCGGCGCGGAGCGTCGCAATGGCGCTCCGCGCTTTTGCCGTGTATCATCGGTTGCGCCAGCGACCTGGGCCCCCGGCAGTCGTATCGGGGGCGCACGGCATGCCTCGGCGTGCGACATTTTGCTCCGCGTCATCAAAGTTGCATGGGAGTCCCATGCGGGCTGGTTTCGGACGCGGGAGGGATGTGCAATGTCTGTTCAAGGTGGCCGATGACGGAGTCGTTCGAAGACGACGCCGGCGTGGCGAGCAGCGCGAGCGACGACGCGCTCCGCGACGCCGCCGCGTACGTCGGCGGGCAGCGTGTGGTCAAGATGGCGGCCGAAAGCGCCGGTCTCTACCAGCTGCTGGTGGAGAGCGTGCAGGACTACGCCATCTTCGCGCTGGACCCCACCGGGCACGTGCTCAACTGGAACGCCGGCGCCGAGCGCATCAAGGGCTATACGGCCGCCGACATCGTGGGCCGGCACTTCAGCACCTTCTACCCCCCCGACACCGCCACCTGGAAGCCGGCGTGGGAGCTGGAGGTGGCCACCGCCGAGGGGCGCGTGGAAGACGAGGGGTGGCGCCTGCGCAAGGACGGCACGCGCTTCTGGGCCAACGTGGTGATCACCGCCCTGCGCGACGAGACGGGCACCCTGGTGGGGTTCGCCAAGGTCACCCGCGACCTGACCGAGCGCCGCATGGCCGAGCAGTCGCTGCGCGCCAGCGAGGAGCGCTTCCGCCTGCTGGTGCAGAGCGTGAAGGACTACGGGATCTTCATGCTCGACGCCGAGGGGAACGTGGCGAGCTGGAACGACGGCGCCGAGCAGATCAAGGGCTACACCGCGCAGGAGATCATCGGCCGCCACTTCAGCACCTTCTACCCCCCCGAAGACCTCGCCTGGAACAAGCCCGCGTGGGAGCTGGAGGTGGCCACCGCCGAGGGGCGCTTCGAAGACGAGGGGTGGCGCCTGCGCAAGGACGGCACGCGCTTCTGGGCCAACGTGGTGATCACGGCGCTCCGCGACGAAGCCGGCACCCTGCTGGGCTTCACCAAGGTCACGCGCGACCTGACCGAGCGCCGCGAGAGCGAGCAGCGCACCCTCGAGGCGACCCGCCGCGCCGCCGCGGCCGAGGCCGCCAGCCGCGCCAAGAGCGAGTTCCTGGCCTCGATGAGCCACGAGCTGCGCACGCCGCTGAACGCCATCGGCGGCTATACCGAGCTGCTGGCGCTGGGGCTGCGCGGCCCGGTGACCGAGCAGCAGCAGGCCGGCCTGGAAAAGGTGCAGCGCAGCCAGCGGCACCTGCTCAACATCATCAACGACCTCCTCAACTTCAGCAAGATGGAGGCGGGGCTGATGGAGTACGCGCGCGAGCCGGTGCCGCTGCGCGAAACCGTCGCCGCCACGGCGCTGATGCTGGAGCCGCAGGCCATCGAGAAGGGGATCGTGCTGACCCAGGGCGCCTGCCCCGACACGGTGGTGGCGGTGGCCGACCGGGTGAAGGTGGACCAGGTGCTGCTGAACCTGTGCTCCAACGCGGTGAAGTTCACCCCGCAGGGCGGCCGCGTGGAGGTTTCGTGCTATGCCGTGGACGACCGCGTGGTGGTGGAGGTGACCGACACCGGCGAGGGGATCGCCGAAGAGGACGTGGACCGGATCTTCGAGCCGTTCGTGCAGCTGGGCCGCTCGCTCACCCACACGCGCGAGGGCACCGGGCTGGGGCTGGCCATCAGCCGCGACCTGGCCCGCGCCATGGGCGGCGAGCTGTCCGTCCGCAGCCGCCTGGGCGAAGGCTCCACCTTCACCCTCACGCTCCCCGCCCTCGTCGAGAGAGGGAGCTGAGGCGGGCCCGCGGGCGGCCGGGCCGGCATCGGGCCCCGAGGCCAGCCGGCCCCGTCGACCGGCGGCTGAAGCCGCAGCAACCACTACGAAAAGCCTCGCAAACTGCGCGAGGCTTCGACGGCGAGACCGGATGCCCTGTCGCGATGGATCCACGTGGCGTGATCCCGGCGCGATGAAGCTCCGGCGCTCGAGTCCAGACACCTCGCGGTCTCCGCTCCTCCTGGTTCGATGACCCCTGACGTTTCCACCGCTGCCATGCGCCGCGGGCGGCCGCTGCTGGCGCTGGCCGTGTTCCTGGCCTTCGTGTTCATCGGCGGGGCGCTGCTGGCGCCCTGGCTGTACCACGCGGTGCAGGCGCTGGCGCCGGGGACGAAGCTGGCGCGCGCGCCGTTCGCCCGCGTGGAGAACCGCGCGCTGCTGATCATGGCGCTGGTGGGCGTCCCCTTCTACGTCCGCGCCTCGGGGATCCGGCGCTGGGCCGACGTGGGGGTGGACCCGCGCAACCTGCGCTGGCGCCCCGTGGCGGCGGGGTTCGCGCTGGGCTTCTTCTCGCTCGCGGCGGTGTGCACGGTGGCGATCGCCGGCGGGGGGCGGGCGCTGAACCTGTCGCGCACCCCCGGGCAGCTCGCCGCGAACTTCGCCGGGGCGCTGCTCACGGCGGCGGTGGTGGGGGTGATCGAGGAGCTGCTCTTCCGCGGCGCCATCTTCGGCGGGCTGCGGCGGGCGATGCGGTGGGGGGCGGCGCTGGTGGCCAGCAGCGCCATCTACGCGATCGTGCACTTCATGGGGCGCCCCCAGAACCCGCCCGTGATCGACTGGCTGAGCGGGCTGCGCGTGCTCCCCAGCATGCTGGCGGGGATGGCCGAGCCGGGCGGGCTGGTTCCCGCCTTCCTGAACCTGACGCTGGCGGGCGTGGTGCTGGGGCTGGCCTATCACTTCACCGGCAACATCCTGGCGTCGATCGGCATCCACGCCGGGTGGATCGTGTGGCTCAAGTTCTACGGCTACATGACGAAGGGGGTGCCCGGCGTGGACACCGTCTTCTGGGGGACGCGCAAGCTGGTGGACGGGTGGCTGGCGTTCGTGGCGCTGGTGCTGGTGCTGGGCGTCGTGCTGCTGGTGGCGCGGCGGGGCCGGCTGCGGGCGGCGGGGCCGGAGGCGGACCCCGTGGATGGGCACCGGCGGGGGATGGCGCCCTGAACGTCCCCCGTGTGCCCTCCCGCCGGGTGTCACAGAAGCCTGCCTTCATCCGTTTCTCACCCGATTCCCCGCCCCGCGCGAGATTTCGATCCCCTCGAACCGCTAATCCCGAATGATCCGTCTTTCCCGCATCCTCCTCTCCTGCGCGCTGCTCG
>DASWMA010000665.1:0-2143 GCA_036399995.1 Longimicrobium sp.
TCGTCCACCGCCAGCGTCACGGGGTAGTTCGTCCGCTCCTCTGCGCGAATGACCCGCAGGCCCTCCCTCGCCTGCCCCGCCTCCTGCGAACGCCCCCTCCCGCCGCCGTAGCGATAGTTCAGCAGCGAGGTGAACAGCGGCGCGGGGGCCGCCACGCCGCTGCAGCGCTGCGCCAGCGCCAGCGAGGCGTGCTCGTGCCGCAGCAGGTCGGCCAGCAGCGCGTGCGTGCGCCGCACCGCCGCCTCGACCCCTTCCTCTCCCACCCCGATCCGCACCGGCAGCGTGTTGATCAGCGGGCCCATCACCCGGTCCGCGCCCTCCCCGCCCTGCATGCGGCCGAAGAGCAGCGTCCCGAAGACCACGTCCTGCCGGCCGGAGAGCCGCGCCAGCACCTGCGCCCACGCCAGGTGGCAGAGGCTCGCCACGCTCACCCCCAGCGCCCGCGCCCGACGGCGCAGGCGTCCGCCCAGCTCGCCCTCCACCGGGAGCCACGCCTCCTCGATCGCGCGTCCCTCCCCCCACACGTCCAGCACCCCGTACGGCGCCGTCGGCTCCTCCACGTCGCCCAGCATCCCGCGGAAGAACCGCTCGTGCTCCTCACGGCTCACCCCCAGCCGCGCCTGCGCCACGTAGCCGCGGAACGAGAGCGGAGCCGGCAGCTCCGCCTCCTGGCCCCGCAGGTACGCCGAGATCTCCTCCCGCTGCACCTCCAGCGACTCGTGGTCGCTGGTCAGGTGGTGCGTGAGCATCAGCAGCAGCCACCGCCCACGCGCGCGGTCCTCGGCGATGCACGCCCGCCGCAGCGGCGCCCGCCCCAGCTCGATCCGGTACCGCCGGGGGTCATGGCGCCGCCACAGCTCCCCGGCCGCATCCCCGGCCTCCGCATCCAGCTCCACCTCGTCCACCGGCAGCGGCGCGTGGCGCCAGACGACCTGCACCGGCTCGCGAAGCCCCTCCCAGGCCATTGCCGTGCGCAGGACGTCGTGGCGATCGATCACCGCCTGCAGTGCGGCCAGATACTGCTCCAGACGCGCGCGAGTGTCGAACTCGGCCACGCTCGACATCAGGTACGGGTCCCCCTCCTGCGACAGCAGGTGGTGGAAGAGGATCCCCTCCTGCAGCGGGGCGAGCGGGTAGACGTCCTGCACGTTCGCGGCTCCGCCCGGCACCCCCGCCACGATCCGGTCGATCTCCGCCTGGCTCAGCTCCACCAGCGGCAGCATCTCCGGCGTGATGGATTCGCACCCCTCCGGGATCCCGTTCGCGGGGACCTCCACCTCCGAGGACACCCGGCCCACGGCCAGGGCCAGCTCGGCCAGCACCGGCGTGGTGAACAGTGCCCGCACGTCCGTGTACAGCCCCGCGCGCCGCATCCGCTCGATCAGCTTGATCGCCAGGAGCGAATGCCCGCCCAGCTCGAAGAAGTGGTCCCACCGCCCCACCCGCTCCAGGCCCAGCACCTCTGCCCAGATCCCGGCCAGCGCCGCCTCCACCTCGTCCAGCGGTGCCTCGTAGCCGCGCCGCGCGTACGCATCCCCTTCCGGCGCCGGCAGCGCCTTGCGGTCCAGCTTGCCGTTCGGGGTGAGCGGAAGCGTCTCCAGGAAGACGAACGCGGAGGGGACCATGTACTCCGGCAGGCTCTGCCGCAGGCGGTCGCGCAGCGCCTCCGCCTCCGCGTCACCCACCACGTACGCCACCAGCCGCCGGTCGCCCGTCTCGTCCTCGCGCACCACCACGGCGCTGTCCCGGACGCCGGGCGCCTGGCGCAGCGCGGCCTCGATCTCGCCCAGCTCGATACGGAAGCCGCGCACCTTCACCTGGAAGTCGAGCCGGCCCAGGTACTCGATGGCACCGTCCATCCGCCAGCGCGCCCGGTCGCCCGTCCGGTACAGCCGCGCGCCGCCTGCGGACGAGAACGGATCGGGGACGAAGCGCTCCGCGGTCATCGCCGCCCGGCCCTCGTAGCCGCGCGCCACCTGCACGCCGCCGATGTACAGCTCGCCGGGGGTGCCGATGGGAACGGGCTTGAGCGCGGCGTCCAGCACGTAGAGCGCGGTGTTCCACACGGGCCGGCCGATCGGCACCACGCCGCCCGCGTCCTCACGCGCACAGGTCCAGCAGCTCACGTCCACGGCCGCCTCGG
>DASWMA010000666.1:0-12158 GCA_036399995.1 Longimicrobium sp.
TGGCTGTTCTTCACGCGGCCGAGCGCTTCCCGCTGCGCCTCGGTCACGGGGCCGTGGATCCCCATCTCCACCAGGTCCACGTACCCGCCGATGGCGTTCAGCGGCGTGCGCAGCTCGTGGCTCATCGAGGCGAGGAAGTCGGCCTTGGCCCGGTTGGCGACCTCTGCCTCCTGCCGCGCCGACTCGGCGGCGTGCCGCGCCTCCACCAGCTCGCTCACCTCCGTGGCGACCAGCGCGATCGCGTAGACCTGGCCGTTTCCGTCGAACAGCGGCTGGTAGATCAGGTTGAAGTAGTGGGTTTCGGGCGAGCCGTCGCGGTCGGTGTCGAACGTGGCGGGAATGGCGGGGGCGCGGTACGGCACGCCCGTGTCGTAGACCCGCTCGATGATGTCGAACACCCCCTGCGGCACCAGCTCCGGGAAGACCTCGCGCCCGGGGCGCCCGAGCATGTCTTCCCGGCGCTTTCCCACCATCGCGCAATACGGCTCGTTCACCACGTCGAAGACGTGGTCGCGCCCCAGCGCGATGTACATGGCGACCGGCGCCTGCTCGATCACCCGCGCCAGGTGCTCGCGCGCCCGCTCCGCCTCGGCCCGCGAGGCTTCGGCCTCGCGGCTCCGCTCTTCCAGCGCCTCCGCGGTGCGCTGCAGCTCTTCGGTCTGCATCTCCAGCTCCAGCGCGTTCTCCTGGAGCTGCTGGTTCACGGCCTCCACCTCGGCCTGCTGGTTCTCGAGCGTGGCGTTCACCTCCTTGAGGGTGTGCCTCGCCCGTTCGCTCTCGCGCAGCAGCCGCTCCACCTCGCGCCGGGCCCGCACCTGCTCGGTCACGTCGTGTCCGTGCGCGATCACGCCGGTACGGGTGCCATCGGCCTCCACCAGCGGGAGGTAGGCGAAGTCGACGTACACCTCTTCGACCTCGCCGCCGGGCCCGCGCGCCACCCGCAGGGGGATCTCCCTGCCGATGAAGGGCTCGCCCGTTTCCAGAACCCCGTCCAGCAGCCTGTCGAACCCCTGGCCACGCACCTCCGGGAGCGCGTCGAGCACCGGCTTCCCGAGGATGTCGCGGTTGCCGACCAGCCGGTAGTACGCCTGGTTGGCGATCTCGAACACGTGCTCCGGCCCGCGCAGCACCGCCAGGAACGCGGGGGCGTGCTGGAAGACGTACTCCAGGCGGGAGCGCTCGAACGCGAGCGACTCGAACAGCCGGTCGCGCTCGGCCTGAACGGCACGGGCGTGGACCTGCCGGGTGGTCTCGAAGCAGTTGATCAGCAGGCCGCCCACCCCGCCCGACTCCACGCGCACCGGGCTGTACGAGAACGTGAAGAAGGCGTCCTCGATGGTGCCGTTGCGCTGCACCCGCAGCAGCAGGTCCTCGAAATACACCGTCTCGCCGCCGAGCACCCGCTCCAGCAGCGGGGCGATGTCACCGCGGATCTCCGGCCAGTTCTCCAGGACCGGGCGGCCCAGCCCCGCCGGGTGCTTGTCGCGCATGATCGCGCGGTACTCGTCGTTGTAGATCTGGACGAGCTCGGGCCCCCAGCAAAGGCTCTGCGCGATCCCCTGCGCGACCACCATCCCCGCGGCCGTCTTGAGGCTTTGCGGCCACTGGTCGACCGTCCCCAGCGGGGTGCCCGCCCAATCCATCTGGCGGCAAAGCCCGGCCATCTCTCCCTCGCCCGGAAAGATCACCGCGGCCTCGCGCCGCCCCTGCTGCGATGGGTTTGTCAGCTGCATGCGCCTGGTCCGAGAGATCGTCGCGCGCGGCGTCATCCCGGCCGCGGCCTTTCCGTGAGCGGCCGCGGGGGAGCAGGAGCGGGCTTCGGGGCGGCAGCCCGGCTGCCCTGCGAACGCTCTCCCACGCGCGTGCAAACGGCGAAGGCCGAGGGCGTCGGCAAGTTCCGCGCTAAGGGAGGCCCCGCTCCGGCCATGCTTTTCCGCCGGATCCGGCCCTCCGCGCACCGGCGCCGGCCGAGGCTCGGCCGCGCCCGCCGCCCCTCTCCGCCCGGCACACCCGGCCAATCCCTTTGCGCACTTCGCATCGGATGGCAGACAACTTGCCGCCAGTGCCGGGCATGGCGACGAACAAACCACTCCCGTACTGGCTGGCCGGCGGCGACGAGGCGTGCGACCTCTGCACGCACCCGCACGTGCCGCAGTCGCTGCGCCGGTGCGCCGCGTGCGACCGGGGCGCGTGCGAGCACTGCGTGGAGGTGAACCGCGAGACGGGCGAAGTCCTCTGCCACGAGTGCGTGGCGGAAGGGGAGGACGGCTGATGGCGCGCGCGATCTGGAAGGCGCACCTCCGCATCGGCGGGGTGGACGTGCCGGTCAAGCTGTACTCGGCGGTGCAGGACCGCTCGGTGCACTTCCGCCTGCTCGACGCGAAGCGCCACGAGCCGGTCAAGCAGCACATGATCGACCCCGACACGGGGAAGGTGGTGGAATCGGCCGACATCCGCCGCGCCTTCGAATCGGAAGAGGGCGAGCTGGTGATCCTGGACGAGGCGGCGCTCGAGGAGGTGCACCCGAAGCCTTCGCGCGACATCGAGATCACCCGCTTCGTGAAGCCGGGCCAGATCAGCCACCAGCTGTACGACCGCCCCTACTACCTGGGCCCCGACGAAGACGGGGACGGCGCCTACTTCGCCCTGGCCGAAGCGCTCAAGAAGCGCGAGGTGGAGGGGTTCGCGCAGTGGGTGATGCGCAACAAGGAGTACGTGGGCGCGCTGCGGGTGGAGGGCGACCACCTGATGCTGATCACCCTGCGCCACATCAACGAGGTGGTGCCGGCCTCGGCGCTCCCGGCGCCCAGCGGCCGCGCGCTGGAGGCGCGCGAGGTGGCGATGGCGAAGCAGCTCGTCGAGAGCATGGAGGACGAGTTCGACATCGCCGCCTATCACGACGAGTACCGCGAGCGGGTGATGGAGCTGGTGGAGGCGAAGGCGGCCGGCAAGGTGGTGAAGTTCCCCCGGGCGCCGAAGAAGACGGAAGAGCTGTCGCTCGCCGACGTGCTGGAGCGCAGCGTGGCCGCGGCCGGCCGGGAGAGGAAACGTGCCTGACTGGGACGAAGCAGAAGAACAGGAGGCCATAGCCCGCGCCTTCTGGTCGGGGACGATCACCTTCGGCCTGGTGAGCATCCCCGTGGCGCTGTACGCGGCCAACCGGGGGCGCGGCGTGTCGCTGCGCATGGTGGGGCCGAAGGGCACCCCGCTGGCGCGGCGCTACTTCACGGGCAAGGACGACCGCGAGCTCGACGCCGACGACATCGTGCGCGGCTACGAGATCGAGAAGGACCGCTTCGTGATCGTGGACGACGACGAGCTGGAGCGGCTGGCGCCCGAGCGCACGCGCGACATCGACGTCCGCCGCTTCGTGGACGCGGCCGAGATCGACCCGATGTACTTCGAGCGGGCCTACTTCCTGACGCCCGCCGGCCAGTCGAACAAGGCGTACCGCCTGCTGGCGCAGGTGATGGAAGAGACCGGCCGCGCGGGGATCGCCACCTTCGTGATGCGCGCCAAGGAGTACCTGGTCGCCATCATCTCCGAGAACGGGATCCTGCGCGCAGAAACGCTCCGCTTCGCCGACGAGCTGCGCACGCCGGCGGATGTGGGCCTTCCCGAGCCGGCGGAGCCCGCCGCCGCGCAGGTCACGAAGATCTCGCGCGAGATCGGCAAGCGGCTGGAGAACAGCCTGGACCGCAAGGAGCTGGTGGACCGCTCGGCCGAGCGCCTGATGAAGGTGGTGCGCGCGAAGCTCAAGGCCGGCAAGGACGTGGTCCACCTCGAAGAGCGGGACGATGACCGCGGCGCCGACGAGCGCCCGGTGATCGACCTGATGGAGATCCTCAAGCGCCGCATGGCCGGCGAGATGGACGACGAGGACCTCGCCCCGGCTTCGTCGAACGGGAAGGCGTCCTCCGGCAGGAAGTCGTCCTCCGCCAAAAAGACATCCTCGGCGAAGAAGACATCATCCGCCAAAAAGACGTCTTCAGCCAGGAAGACGTCGTCCGGCGCGAAGGCGTCCTCGGCCAAGACGTCATCGAGCAAGAAGGCGTCGTCGGGCGGCAAGGGTGCGGACCTGCGCGAGAGCAGCCGCGAGGAGCTCCTGAAGCGCGCCAAGAAGCTCGACATCCCCGGCCGCAGCGCCATGAGCAAGGACGAGCTGGTCAAGGCGATCCGCAAGAGCGCTTGAGTCCGCTCGAAACCCGACGAACAACGATCTCACGCAGAGCAGCAGAGGAGCAGAGGACACCCTGAAGTCCTCTGCTGCTCTGCTGCTCTGCGTGAGCTAATTCCCTACTGCGTGACCACGCGCTTCCAGCTTCCGGCGGGGAGCGTGGACGTGCCGGTTTCCACCTGGTTCAGGATCGCCAGCTCGGGGAGCGGGATCACCGACGGGTACTGGCGGTTGAACTCGGTCAGCGTCATCGCCCGGGTGGTGCGCACCACGTCGATGCGGTTGGGACGCACGTTCAGCACGGCCGGATCATTCACCGCCGCGAAGCTGCCGATCACCTGCCGGAACCCGGGCTCGTAGCGCCCGAAGAGCTGCGCCGGCGTGTACGCCAGCACCTGGTAGGTGCGGCCGCCGTATTCGATGAACGCCACCATCCCGCCCACGATCCCCTGCTGCGACTGCGCCTGGAAGTAGGCGATCACCGCCGGGTTGCCGTTCACGGTCTGGCGCCCCGCCTGCCCCGGCTGCAGCCCCTGCTGCGACAGGAAGCGGCGCGCCGCGTCCTCGGCGTTGGCGCCCTGCGCCAGCGTGAGCTGCAGCACCGCGTCTTGCTGCGGCGACAGCGCGTTGACCGCCTGGGGGAGGTTCTGCGTGCGCCACCCCTGCGGGAACTGCATGCGGAAGCGCAGGTCGGGGTGCAGGAACACCCCGTTGCGGAAGAAGCCCTGCCGCGGGTTGTCGCCGTAGATCAGCCCGTCGATGCGGGCCAGGTACTCGTCGCGCCGGGTGGCCAGCGGGGTGACGGTGACCGTGTCGGCGCGGGCCTGCGCGGCGCGGATGCGCTCGGGCTCGGACGGGTGCGACGCGAGCCACGCCGGCAGCGAGCTACGCCCCGACGCTTCGCCCAGCCGCATCAGCGTGGCGAAGATGTCGTCCATCTCGCGGATCTCGTAGCGCTCGCGCAGGGCGTAGCGGAAGCCCAGCTCGTCGGCCTGCCGCTCGGCGTCGCGGCCGTAGCGCAGGAAGAGGAGCTGCATCCCCGTCTGCGCGGCCTGCCCCAGCGTCTGCGCCGCTTCGGGGAAGAAGACGCTGCCGAGGCCCAAGCCGAGCTGCGCCAGCTGCGCGCGGCTGATCTGCGTGACGCTGTGGCGCGCCGTCACGTGGCCGATCTCGTGCCCCAGCACCGCCGCCAGCTCGGCCTCCGAATCCATCAGGTCCATCATCCCCCGCGTGAGGAAGATGAACCCGCCGGGGAGCGCGAAGGCGTTGGGGGTGGGGTCTTCCACCACGCGGAAGGTCCAGGGGAGCTGCGGCCGCTCGCTCTCGCGCGCGAGCTCGGCGCCCACGCGCTGCACGTACTGCTGCAGCGCCTCGTTCTCCACCAGCCCCAGCTGCTGCGCCACCTGCTGCGCCGACTGCTGCCCCAGCTGGATCTCCTGCGCCTCGGAGATCAGCGCCAGCTGCCGCCGCCCGGTCACCGGGTTCGTGGCGCACGCGGCCGCGAGGACACACGTCAGCCCGGCTGCACAGGCACGCGCCCACCCGCGGCGCACACGTCCCATCCCCATCGGCCCCTCCTCTCCAAACGCTCCCGTCCCCTCCACCGCGAGCCAGGGGGGCAAGAAGCACACCCTGCCCAACGGCGAACGGGGGCGGCAGATCCCCTCTGCCGCCCCCGTTCGCCGATCCCGCCGTCGCGCCGCTGGAATCAGGCCTTCGCCATCGCCCGCAGCACGGCCAGCGAGTTCTTCTCCAGGAAGGCGGCCATGGCCAGCTCTTCCTGCAGGTTCTCCTTCAGCAGGGCGGCGCACTCGCGCTCGCCCAGCGCGGTGGCCACGGCGATGGCGCTGCGGTAGCCGGCGATCTCGTAGTGCTCCACGCGCAGCCCCGAGCCGAGGTCGAAGGCCGAAAGGAGCATCTTGGAAGGCTTCTCCTCGCTCTTGAACGAGTCGTGCTCTTCCTGCAGCCCCAGCGCGGCCTCGCACTTCTCCGCCTTGGCCCGTTCGCCGATGGCGCGGAAGGCCTCCTGCAGGCGCTCGATCTGCCCCTCGGTCTCGCGCACGTGCTCTTCGAGGCGCTCCTTCACCATGGGGTCCTGCGCCTCCTTCGCCAGCGTCTTCGTCCCCTTCAGGAACACCCGCTCGGCGAAGAACAGGTCGCCCAGCTCGTGCTTCAGCAGCTCGCGCATCTCCTCGGCGCCGTCGCCGCCGCCGTCGCCGCCACGCAGCGCCGCGACGGCACCGCGCAGCAAGCCGCCCGCCTTGCTGGCGCTCTTGCCGGCACTCTTCCCGGCGCTCTTCGACGCCGTCGTGCCGCCGCCGCTGCTCTTGCTGCTCGACGAGGTCGAGCCGCCGCTCTTGCTGCTGCTCTTGCTCCCGCCACTCTTGCTACCACTGCTCTTGCTCCCGCCGCTCTTGCTGCCGCTGCTCTTGCTCCCGCCGCTCTTGCTGCCGGACGAGGACGCGCGCGAGCTGGCGGTCTTGCTGCCGCCGCTCTTGCTGGACGACGACGAGCCCGTGCTCTTGCTGCCTCCGCTCTTGCTGCTGCTCTTGCTCCCGCCGCTCTTGCTGGAAGACGAGCGCGAGGCGGTGCTCTTGCTGCCCGAGGACGAGCGCGTGGACCGGCTGCCCGAGCCGCCGCCGTCGCCGCTGCCGCGGCTGACCAGCTTGTTGAAGCGGTCGAGGTCGTCGCCGCCGTGGCTCATGTCGCGGTGGAGGAAGGCGAGCTCGTTCTCGTCGAACTTCTCGAACCACTCCTCCCACTCCATCCGCTCCAGGCTGTCGCCCCCGGAATAACCGGGGAAGTCGATGCGGAGGATCCCCGGGTCGTCGCCGCTCCCGGTGCCGCCCACCCTGGCCGGCCAGCCGCCCCGCTCCTCCACCCACCTGCGGATGAAGTCGTGGTCGGTGGTGGTGTGCCCGCTGCGCTCAGTCTTAGCCATCCCCGTTCCCCCCTCCCGTCGTTCATCAGCAGATCGGAATCAAATGCACGCTTGGGCAGGAGTTGTGCCTAAAACGCGACACTCGGAGCGATCGGCTTCGCCATCGAGCGCGCGAGTCGCCCTAAGCGACGGCGGATATACGAGCAGATCCCAGATTTTTACTGGCATCTGCATCATCGACATGCGTGGCTCCCTGTGTTCACATCCGTGACCCTCCGCAGCCACGCGGCGCGGGCGATGCAGTTGCACCGATGCGTGGTCGATGGGGTAGAGCAGTGCGCGATGCAGCCGCGAGCGAATGCGGCTGACTCCACGCACCGGATGTTCGAGGGGAGATGGACGCGTTTCCCCGCCGTTTCGCCGCTTCACTGCCGGACAGTGCCCGTGCCAGATCGAAACAGGGATCAGCCGCCGCAACCCGCAGCGCCCCCGTTGTGGGCGGTGAGGGTGGCGATGGCGTTCGTGATCGTCGCGCTCGCCACGCTGGTGTTGGTGCCCATGCTGATGCAGCGTCGCGTAGACCCGTTGCGCGAGAAGGCCGAGCGCGCCGACGGGGCCCGCACGCTGGTGAACCAGGTGGAATACGCGCTCGCCCGCCAGATGTCGGCGCTGCTGGGGGCCACCAACGCGCCTGGCCCCGAGTACGTGGAGATGTACAACGAGGCGCGGAATCTCGAGACGGCCACCTACAAGGAGCTTCGTCCAACGCTCTCCGACTCGGCCCGCGTGGTGCTGGCGCGGCTCGAAACCCTGTCGGGCGAATGGCACGCGCGTCTGAACGAAGAGGCCGTGCTGCGGCGCGAAGACCCCGCGCGGCGCGCCCTGGTGGGGCCCGAGCTGGCGTTGTTCGAGAGCGCACTGCTCACCGCGCGGGAGCTGGACCTGATCATCCTGAGATCGGGGCAGGAGTGGCGTGGGGACATCCGCCGCGCCGAGAGGTTCGAGAGCGTGACGACCGCGGTGATGGCGGGGTTCGCGCTGCTGGCGGCCATGGCCGTGGGGTGGTTCGCCAGCCGGATGCGGGTGCTGGCGGCCGAGGCGGCGCTGCGCGGCGCCCAGGCCGAGCGCGCGCTGGCCGAAGCGCAGCGCATGGCCGAGTCGCGCACGCGAATCATGCGGGGGATCACGCACGACCTGAAGAACCCGCTGGGCGCCGCCGACGGCTACGGCGACCTGCTGCAGATGGGGATCGCGGGGGAGCTGAACCCCGAGCAGGCGCGGATGGTGGACGGGATGCGCCGCTCCATCGCCACCGCGCTGGCGCTGATCGCCGACCTGCTGCACTTCGAGCGCGCCGACGCCGGCACGCTGCAGCTGGCCCGCACGCGCGTGGACTGCGCCCAGCTGGCGCGCGAGGCGGCCGAGCAGTACCGCGGCGCCGCGCTGGCCGCGGGGCTGGAGCTGGAAGTGGAGCTCCCCGCCACCCCCTGCCGCGCCGAGACCGACGTCCCGCGGGTGCAGCAGATCCTGTCGAACCTGCTCTCCAACGCCATCAAGTACACCCCCGCGCCCGGCCGGGTGGTGCTGCGCGTGCTGGCGCACGAAGGTGTGGACGACGGCCGTCGCGGCCGCGTGGAGATCCGCGTGAGCGACTCGGGCCACGGGATCGCCCCGGCCGACCGCGAGCGGGTGTTCGGCGAGTTCGAGCGGCTCCCCGGCACGCCGGGCGAGGGGTACGGCCTGGGGCTGGCCACCAGCCGCCGCACCGCCAACCTGCTGGGCGGCGACCTGACCGTAGGCGAGAGCGAGCTGGGCGGCGCCGCCTTCAGCCTGTGGCTTCCCGCGGCGAACGGCCAGGCGCGCGCTGGGTCGTGATCACCCCTGTCCGTCGCCTTCCAGGGTGAACCACTGCACGGCTTCGCGGGCGATCTCGGGGGGCACGGTGTGGCCGCCCGCGAACTCGCGGTAGCGCACGCCGTAGCCCGCCTGCCGCAGCGCGGGCACCACCCGGCGGCTGCACGTGCCGATCGGCAGCACCCGGTCGCCCGTGCCGTGCGACACGAAGACGGCCGGCGCGCCCTGCTGCCCGTCGGGCTCCATGAACCCGGGCGAGAACGCCAGCACGTGCGAGAACAGGTCGCCGTTGCCCACCCCCAGTGACAGCGCGTACGAGGCCCCGTCCGAAAAGCCGCCGATGGCCAGCCGGCGGGGGTCCACGGCGTAGCGCTCGAAGGTGACGGCCAGCGCGCGGTCGATCAGCGCCACGTCGGCGCCGTAGCCGTCCAGCAGCATGTCCCAGGTGCGGCCGCGCGAGGCGGGGGCCAGCACGATGAACTCGTACGCGTCGGCCAGGTGGCGCAGCATGCCCAGGCCGTGGTGCGCGTGGCCGCCGGCGCCGTGCAGCATCAGCACCAGCGGCATCGGCTGCTCGGGCCAGTGGCTCTCGGGCACGTACAGGTAGCTGTCGCGCGCGGCGTCGAGCCCCAGCGGGTACAGCCCGGCGCGGCCCGCGCCCGGCACCTTCGCCGGCCGCGCGTGCAGCCTCCCCTTTCCCCACGCGAGCCGTGGTCGCATCCTGATTCCTTGCTCCGCCATGAGGCCCCGGACGGCTGAAGCCGCGTAGACCGCGGCGTGCGTGGCGAGACCGATCGTCGAGATGACGCCCTGACCGCGCCACCGGCCATCGCAGCGCCCCGCGGAACACGCCTGCTGCTACATCCTCCGCGGCCCGGAACCGGTATCCTTCCGGCGCGAACTTCAACCGATCGGAATCGATTTCGTCCACCCGGTCCACCCAAATCCGCCCCCGACCCGAATCATGAACGGCTTCGTGCGTCACTTCCTGACCGCCTCCCTCGCACTCCTTCCGCTCACCGCCGCCGCGCAGGAGATGCGGCTGTCACACACGCCGGCCGCCACGCCCGCCACCGCGTCGGCCGGCGGCGTGGAGGGTCGCAACCAACTCGCGCTCGAGGCCGGTTTTCTCTCGCTGGGGCTCAACTACGCGCGGCGGATCGGCGCCACGCCGTGGAGCGTGGGCGCGGGCGTGTGGGGCTCGTGGGAGCCGCCCAGCACCTTCGAGGGCTCGTTCTTCGAGCCCGTGGGCGTGGTGGCGTTCGGGCGCTACCGTGCCGCGCCGTGGCTGCACGCCGACCTGGGGCTCACCGCCGCCCGCTACGCGTGGGCCGACGACTGCTCGGAGTGCGGCGGCAGCTTCGTGGGCGCGCGCTCGGCCGCGCTGGTGGGGTACCGCTGGATCTTCATCGGCCCGGAGCTCTCGGCCGGGTGGGCGAGCGACGATCACAACGGATCGCAGTTCGGGATGTTCTTCGGCGGGCAGGTGCGGCTGGTGCTGGGCTGGGGATCGTAGCAGGGGCGGCTTCGCCGCGAGCATCCGAGGGAAAGGAGTCAGGGGGAGAACGGCGATGAAGTTCTCCCCCTGACTCCTTCCCCTCCGATGCTCTGCGTTCATGCGGTTCAACTGCCTGCGTCCGAACCGATGCCGGGGAGATCAGCGTCTGATCGTTCCGTGCTCCGCCCACGGGCGCGCCGGTTGCGAAGGGTCCGGGCACCTGCACGGACCGGCCGTGATCCCGAACGACGGAGACCCATGTTCACGCTGATCGAAAATGGCGAGGTGTTCGCCCCCGAGGCGCTGGGGCGCACCTCCATCCTGCTCACCGACGGGAAGATCGCGAAGGTCGGGAAGATCGACCGGCGCGCGGTGGAGGCGGTGGGGGTGGAGACCGAGGTGATCGACGCCGAGGGGTGCATCGTGGCGCCGGGGCTGATCGACCCGCACGTGCACCTGCTGGGGGGGAGCGGCGAGGGCGGCTTCAACCTGCAGTCGCCCGAGTTCTTCATCGGCGAGATCGTGCGCTACGGGATCACCACCGTGGTGGGCACGCTGGGCGTGGACACCACCATGAAGACCATGGCCGGGCTGCTGGCGAAGGCCAAGGCGCTCAAGGCCGACGGGATGAACGCCTTCATCTGGACGGGCGGCTACAACATCCCCCCCACGTCCATCATGGAAAGCGTCCGCGAAGACATCATGTTCCTCGAGGAGGTGATCGGCGCGGGCGAGGTGGCCATCTCGGACGTGCGGGCGATGGACCCCAGCCCGGCAGACCTGGCCCGCGTGGCGCACGACTGCTACGTGGGCGGGATGCTGGCCGGGAAGGCCGGGCTGATGCACCTGCACGTGGGCGAGGGCGACTCGCGGCTCGACCCGCTGGAGAAGGTGCTGGAGAGCTTCAACGTGGAGCCGTGCTGGTTCTACCCCACCCACGTGGAGCGCACGACCAAGCTGTTCGACCAGGCGATCAAGCTGGCGAAGAAGGGGATGCCGGTGGACGTGGACGTGGTGGAGGAGGATTTCCCGAAGTGGGTGCGCCGCTGGCGCGACGCGGGGGCGCCCAGCGACCTTCTCACCGCCTCGTCCGACGCGTCGCTCACCAGCCCGCGGCTGCTGTACGAGCAGCTCCGCGCCTGCGTGAAGGAGCATGGCATCCCGCTCCCCGACGTGCTGCGCCTGGCCACCGAGAACACCGCCTGCATCCTGAAGCTGCAGGGGAAGGGGCGGATCGAGCAGGGGTGCCTGGGCGACCTGGTGATGATGGAGCGCGGGAGCCTGGAGGTGGTCAACGTGCTTTCGCGCGGCGTGACCATGGTACGCGACGGCGACGTGGTGAAGGCCGAAGAGTTCCTGGAGAAGAGCAACCGCGAGGTGGTGCTGACCGGCACCAAGGACGAGAGCGACTGACGCGCCCTCGGTGTCAGGAAGCAAAAGGGCGGGCGCCGCGGCGTCCGCCCTTTCACCTGCGTGGCCTACACCCGGTGTGGACGTGCACGCCTGCTACATCCGCGGCGCGGACATGGCATCTTGGACGCGCGTAACGGATTGCCGCCACACAGGTTATGTGCGCCATGAAGCACCACGACACTGCATCGCAACGCATCACGCTGCAACGCTCGTCCAGCGGCGTCTGGCACGTGGTGCAACGCGACCATCTTCCCCAGACCGTCGCCACGCCCGCCCGCACGCCGCGCGACGTGCGCGACATTCCCCGTTCCGCCGCGCCTGACGGGAAATAGAGA
>DASWMA010000667.1:0-19601 GCA_036399995.1 Longimicrobium sp.
CGGCCCTGCTGCACCGCGCCGCCGTAGTCGAAGTCGGGCCGGTAGGCGTCGCTGGGCTGGTGGTAGTGCTGCGTGTTGAACTCCTCGTAGCGCTCCTGCCCCCATCCCTCGGGGCGGCCCACGTACCGCAGCCCGTGGTCCATCGCCAGCGCGGGCACGCCGGCGCGGGCGAAGGGGAAGTGGTCCTGCCGGAAGAACATCCCCTGCTCGGGGTGCTGCTCGTCGGCCACCGTGATCCCCTCGGCCCCGGCGGCGGCGCGGACCAGCGCGCCCAGGTCGGAGCGGTTCACCCCCAGCGGCGCGATGTCGTGGGTGGGCCCCCACAGGTTGGCGCCGTCCACGTTCAGCACCGCGGCGGTGGCGCCCAGCGGAAAGAGCGGGTGGCGCGCGTACCACTCGGCGCCCAGCAGGCCCGACTCTTCGGCCGTGGTGGAGATGAACAGGAAGGGGCGCGGCGGCCGCGCCGGCGCGCGGGCCAGCGCCTCGGCCACGGCCAGCAGCAGCGCCACGCCGCTGGCGTTGTCGTAGGCGCCGGGGTGCACGTGGAGGGTGCCGTCGTCGGCGGTGCGCACGCCCAGGTGGTCGTAGTGCGCCGAGACGATCACCACCTCGTTCAGCCTGTCGGCCTGCGCGCCGGGGAGGTAGCCCACCACGTTGGCCGTCTGTACCGGGCGCAGGTCGGTGCGCACCCGGGCGCGCACGCGGATCCCGGTGCATACGGGGGTGAACTCGCGGTACTCCGACGCGGCCAGCAGCCCGCCCAGGTCCAGCCCCGCGGCCTCCAGCGCGCGCCGCGCGGCCGCCTCGCTGATCCACCCGCGCACCTGCAGCGGGAACTCGGGGTCGCCGGCCAGGTCGAACTGCTCGCCGGTGTTGCTGGTGCGCACCACGTTCCAGCCGTACCCCGCCCCGGCGTCGGTGTGAACCAGCAGCACCCCGGCCGCGCCGCGGCGCGAGGCCTCTTCGTACTTGTAGGTCCAGCGCCCGTAATAGGTCAGCGCCCGCCCGCCGAAGAAGTCGGGCGTCTCGGGGCGGCCGGGGTCGTTCACGCGCACCAGCAGCACCTTGCCGCGCACGTCCACGCCCTCGTAGTCGTCCCAGTCGTACTCGGGCGCGGTGATGCCGTAGCCCACGTACACCAGCTCGGCGTCCACCTCCACCGTCTCGCTGGGGACGCCGGCCTCCAGCACGTAGTCGTCCCTGTACGCGGGGATGGAGGGGCCGGCCGGGGCCTCGAGCGTGAGCTCGGGGTGCGGGTCCATCCCCACCATCGGCACGGGCTGGAACCAGGTGTGCGCCACCGGCTCCAGCCCGCTGCGCTCGAACTGGGCGGCGATGTACTCGGCCGCCAGGGTGCCGCCGCGGGTGCCGGGGGCGCGCCCCTCCAGCAGCGGGTGCGAAAGGAAGCGCAGGTGCGCGTCCACCGTCCGTTCGCGGACCGCGTCGAGGGCGATGCGCAGGGCGTCGTCGGTATCCGTCATCCGTTCGTCTCGATCAGCTCGTAGCGTCCATCCGGGAGCGCGCGCGCCTGTCCGGCCTGGGTGAGGTAGCCCACGATCGCCTCCAGCGACCCCTGGGCGGCGCCGCGGAGCGCGGGGAAGAGGTCCGGGTACACCACGTCCACCAGCCCCGCCGTGTGCGACGGGCCGGCCCGCCGCAATGCGTGGACCACCTGCGCGATGCGCTCCTCGCGGTGGCGGCGGTAGCGCTGCACCGCCTCGGCGGGGTCGGTGATGGGCGGCCCGTGGGCGGGGTAGAGGATGGAGGGCGCCAGCGCGGCCACGCGGTCGAGCGTGCGCAGGTACGCGCCCAGATCGCCCTCGGGCGGGGCGACCAGCGTGGTGTCGCCCTGGCCCATGAAGGTGTCGCCCACGAACAGCGCGCCCGTCTGCCGCCAGTGGAAGGACACGTGCTCCGGCGCGTGCCCGGGCGTGGCGACCACGTGCAGCGCCCCGGCGTCGGTCTCGATCACGTCGCCGCCGGCCAGCCAGCGGCCCACCGATTCGGGCTTCAGCACCTCGCTCATCGCGCCGGGGGCCATCATCAGCGGCGCGCCGATGTGGGCGGCCAGGCGCGGGGCCAGGTGCGAGTGGTCGGCGTGCGAGTGGGTGAGAAGGACGCCGACGGGCTCCCCGCCCTCGATCGCGGCCAGGATCGCCTCGTCGTGCGCGGGGTCCGCCGGGCCGGGGTCGATGATCACCGGCCGCCGGCGGCCCACGATGAAGGTGCGCGTCCCGTCCAGCGTCATGGGGCTGGCGTTGCGAGCCAGAAGCATCCGCAGCCCGTCCGTCATCGCCCCACCAGCACGGCGCGGATGGGGGATGCGTCCGCCTCGGCCAGCCGCAGCGGCAGCGCGATCAGCTCGTATTCTCCCGCTTCGATCCCGTCCAGCATCAGGTTCTCCAGGATGGCGATGCCCGCGCCCAACAGGACGCGGTGCACCGGCAGGTCGTGCGCGTCGACCGGGTCGGGCGACGGCGCGTCGGTGCCCAGCAGCCGCACACCCCGGTCGACCAGACGTTGCGCCGCACCCTCCGTCAGCGCCGTCCACGCGGTGGGGAAGGCGTCGGGCCGCGTCCACGCGCCGGTGCGCACCAGCAGGCGCTCGCAGCGGCCGGGGAGATGCGCGTCCAGCCACTCCGCGCCGATCTCCCCCGCGCCGCCGGCATCGATCACGTGCGCCGGCCCCAGGAACGCGTCCAGCGGCACGTCGCCGATCCGCGCGCCGTCTTCCAGCACGTGATACGGCCCGTCGGCGTGCGTCCCCGTGTGCACGCTGCACGACAGGGCGGACGCGTTCGCCCCGCCACCCTTCGCGATGCGATCAGTCCACACCAGGCTGCACGGCGCGTCGCCGGGCCACACGGGCATGCGGGCGAACACCGGGCGGGTGATGTCGTGGATGCGCATTCAGAGAATCTGTATCGAGATTGGAGGCGTGGCGGAGCCTCGTCAGGGTCCGCGCCGCTGCCAATCCTCGAGGGTGATGATCAGCTTGATGGAGCCGGCGCGGCCCTGGGCAACGCCTTCGACGGGGCTGGGCCGGTAGAGACGGGCGATCCACGGCGCCGGGTGCCCGGCCACGAAACTCCTCCACCTTGCTGGCGGTGTTGATGAAGTTCCGCGCCAGCTCGGCGGCGGGAAGGCTTCCACCCACCAGCGCCAGCACCCTCGCACCAGACGTCATCACGGCCTGCAACTCCAGCGCGCGCGAGCGGATCTTGCGGTCGTTGGTCAGGATCACCCAGCCGCGCCGCGCGGCCTCCGGCAGCCACTCTACGTCGGGCGTGTTCTGCGGAAAGTGATCCGCATGCGCATGAACGACGATCCCCGCGCTCCGCAACGAGCCGGGGAACTCGTACCGCCCCAGGTCACGGTCCGCGAAGAACTCCACCCGTCAGGCAGCCTTCTCGAACAGGATCGCCGTTTCCACGTCGTGCGGCGTGATGTCGTAGTCGCGCGCCACGGCATCGATGTGCTCGCCCGCGTTGATCCGCTGCACCAGCGCCGAGGTGCTGATCCCCGACTCGGCCAGGATGGGGCGCCCGAAGGAGACCTGCGGGTCGATCACGACGGGGCGGCGCCCATTCTCCGCGCCGCGCAGGAACGGATACAGGCGGATCGGGATGTCGCGGTCGTCCCAGTCCACGCGGCTCAGGAAGGCTTCCAGCACGCGGCGCATCGCGATCTGCTCCGACGGGTCCAAGTGCAGCAGCTCGCCGTAGTACTCCAGGAACAGGCTGCGGCCCGCCACCAGCAGGGTCTTGTTGCGGTAGAGCAGGTCCTGGATGCGAAGCCGTTCCTCCGCCGTCTTCAGCGCCTCGCGCACCGTCTTGAGCTGGATTCCATGGCGGGTGCGGAGCGCGCGAAGCACGTGCGCCTCCACCAGGTTGCGGAACGAGAGGCGCCCGGTGCGGGTGTCGGCGGGGGAGAGGACGGGCTCGAACGAGCCGACGCCGTCCGCGCGCGGGTAGGTACGGCCCGAGAACCACGAGCGCAGGGTGGCCGCGGGAACGTCCACGTAGCGCGATGCCTCGGCGACGGTATAGGCCGGGAGCTCGCGCGGGTCGTGCCCCTGGTATAGAGCGAAACGGCTCATCACGCGTGCAGTCTGGGAGCGGGGAAGGCGAAGACGGTTAGTATGATGGTACCCGTGCCGAAAACACCAGTGCCGCGGCTGGCCGCCTCACCACACCAGCCGCGCCCAGAAGCCCGGCGTGAACAGCGAGCCGGCGGGCGCGACGTCGCCGGTCACGTGGATCACGGCGTCGGCCAGCGACGGGCGCGCGGTGAAGCGGCGGGCGATGGTGCCCAGCAGCGCCGGACGCGAGACGAAGCTCTCCACGATCCGCTGCATCCGCTCGCCGGGGGCGAAGGCGCGGCGGCGGGCGCGCTCGTACGGCGCCAGCGCCAGGGCGGAGGTGTCGCCGGCCAGCAGGGCGGCGTGCGCGGTCTGGGCCGCCAGCTCGGCGCCGCGCAGGGCACGGAAGATCCCCTGGCCGGTGAAGGGATCATAGTAGCCGGCCGCGTCGCCTACCAGCAGCGCGCCGTCGGCCACGGCGCTGCGCACGGGGCAGTCGAACGGGCCGGTCGCCATCACCTCGTCGACCCGCGTGAGCGCGCCGAACCCGTGCGCCGCCAGCGCCGCGTCGAAGAAGCCGTCCGCGTCGCCCGCGACCTCCTTCGACCGCTCGTCGGGGATCACGACGGTGACGTTCGCCAGCCCGCCGCCCACCGGCGCGATGCCGATGCAGGCGCGGCGCCCGGTCACGTGCACCTCGCCGCGTCCCGGCGCGCCCCGGAAGCCGGAGACGTGCGCGGTCAGCGCCAGCTTCCGCAGTCTCGGACGTCGCCGGAGGAGGTCCAGCCGGCGGAGGACCACGGAGCGCAGGCCGTCCGCGCCGATGACGAGGCGCGCGCGGATCTCGCGCTCGCCATCCTCCCCCTGCACCCGCACGCCCGCCGCGGCGCCGCGCGCGTCGCGGACGACGTCCGTCACCCGCACACCCGTCCGCGTCTGGGCGCCGCGTGCGGCCGCGTGGCGGAAGAGGATGTGGTCCAGCACCTCGCGGGAGATGCCGATGCCGTGCACGCCGCCGGGGAAGCACCCCTCGAACGTGTCGCCGCCATGCGGGCCGATGCGCCAGCCGTCGAGCCGCGCGGGGCCGGCGCACATCACCTCGCGCCACACGCCCAGCCGGCGAAGCGCGTCCACCCCGGCGGGGTTCACGCACTCGGCGCACGGCTTCCGGCGGGGGAAATGGGCGCGGTCCAGCAGCAGCACGTCGTGCCCGGCGTCCGCCAGCCACGCGGCCGTGGCGGCGCCCGCCGGCCCGGCGCCCACGATCACCACCTCGCGCTGCTCGGCCGACATCATCATCCCCCCTCCTTTTCCACGACCAGCGCGACGCGGAAGGGGAAGTGGGCATGGACGCGGGCGTTGGCGAACCCCGCGCGCGCCGCCAGCGCCCGCAGCTCGCCCGGCGTGAACGAGCGGCGCACCGAGAGCGGGCCGTCGTGCCGGGTGACGGGGTGCCGGCGCCAGACGGTGGCCGCCAGCAGCCGCGCCCCGGCCAGCGCCGTGCGCGAGCGGGCCAGGTCGTTCACGACGAAGCCGATCCGGCTCACCCGGTGCAGCTCACGCAGCACGCGCAGGCAGTCGCGCTCGTGGTCGAAGTGGTGCAGCGCGGTGGAGATCAGCGCCACGTCGAACTCCCCGTCGGCGAAGGGCAGCCGCAGCGCGTCGGCGGCGGAGGTGCGGATGGTGGGTTCGACGGCCAGGTGGCGGCGGGCCAGCTCCAGCGTGATGGCGTGGTTGTCGGTGGCCACGATCTCCACCTCCACGTCGCGCGCCCGCGCCCAGCGGGCGATGTGCAGCGGGATGTCGCCCGAGCCGGTGGCCACGTCGAGAATGCGGTAACGGTCCCGGGGATGCCGATCGACCAGGTCGGACAGGTGGCGCAGCACCACGCGCGTGCCGCCCAGCCAGCGGTTCACCCCGCGCAGGTCGGCCAGGCTCACGGCCAGCTGGTGGCGGTCCTGCCCCGGCTGGTCCATCAGCTCGGCGCCGGCGGCGCGGGGGAGCGGGGTCACGCCAGCGCCTCGCGCACCCGGGCGGCGGGCTCCAGCACCGCCTCGGCCAGCGCCGCCTCGTCCAGCGTGTGGACGATTCCATCCGAGAACAGGACGCGGCCCTGCACCACGGTGAGGATCACGTCCGTCCCTCGCGCGGCGTGGAAGACGGCCGCCGTGGGGTCGTGCACCGGGCGCACGTGCGGCGCGGTGAGGCGCACGGCGCAGAGGTCGGCGTCCTTCCCCGGCTCCAGCGTGCCGACGCGCTCGTCCAGCCCCAGCGCCTGCGCGCCGTCGATGGTCACCAGCCGCAGCAGGTCGGCGGGGGTCAGCACGTCGTAGCTGGCCGCCCGGCCGCGGTGCAGGAGCGAGGCGATGCGCGCCTCTTCCAGCAGGTCCTGCCGGTTGTTGCTCCCCACCGAGTCCGTCCCCAGCCCCACCCGCACGCCGGCCTCGCGCAGCTCGGCGTACGGCGCGATGCCGTGGCCCAGCTTCGCGTTCGCGACGGGGCAGTGGGCGACGGCGCAGCCGTTGTCGGCCATGCGCACCATGTCGTCGTACTCCACCAGCACGCAGTGGATCAGCAGCGGGCGCGCGGCCAGCACGCCCAGCCGGTCGAGCATCTCCACGGTGGTGGCCCCGCGCGGCGGCGTGGCGATCCCCCGGGCCCGCAGCCCCGGCGCGAAGTCGCCCTCGCCGCGCGTCACCAGGTCGCGCTCGGGGACCGATTCGCCGGCGTGGATCGCCATCGGCAGTTCCTCGCTGCAGGCGTAGCGCGCGGCGGCGGTGAAGAGCGCGTCCGACACGGTGTACGGCGCGTGCGGCGAGATCCCCACGCGCACCAGTTCGGTCTCGTCGAGGCGCAGGCGGTCAACGCAGCCGCGCAGGTCGGCCATCGCCTCCTCCGCCACGGCCGGGTCGGGCCCGAACACCTCGCGGTACACCAGCCCGCGCATCCCCGCCTCCCTCAGCGCGCCGAACGACGCGGCGGACGATTCCGTGGCCGCCACCGTGGTCATCCCCGCGCGCAGGCACTCCACCAGGCTCCAGCGCGCGGCCATGTGGTAGTCGGCCTCGGTCAGCGCCGCGCGCTTGGTGCCCACCAGCCGCAGGATCCAGTCGCGGAAACGCAGGTCTTCGAGCGCGCCGCGGAAGATGGAGAGCTCGGGGTGCGCGTGGACGTTCACCAGCCCGGGAAGGAGCGCCGCGTCGCCCAGGTCCACGACCAGGGCATCGTCGGGCGCCTCCAGCGCCAGCCGGGGCCCCACGGCGGCGATGCGGCCGTCGGTGCCTACCATCACCGCCCCGTCGCGCAGGGGCTCGCTGGAAACGGGCAGCACCCACGCGGCCCGGTAGATCGTCACACGCTCCGGCATTCTCCCGTCCGTCTTCCGGCTCCGGCTGTTTACGTCGGATGATTGGATCGATGTTGGACAGCGGATTGCAATTCTAGGGCGCGGCGCACGGCACCTCCGTCGGCGTGACGCCGATCATCGAGCCACCGCACCGATCGCGACTCGGCCGCAGGTCGGCGCGGCACACCATGCACCGATCGCCACCCGGCCGCAGGTCCGCGCGACACGCCGGCATTCGCAAAGAGGGCTGAAGCCACGGCCGCCACGCCGGTCGAGACTTCTCAGCAGCCCCGGATGACCAGCGGGCTAAACACCTGCTGCACACGGGTAGCGGTCCTGGGCCACGCTGGCGCGAAAGATCTGCATCCCTGGTTGCGACCCGTAGACGACACTTTACTTATGCGAACGGTCGCTCTACCTTGAGCGTGCGGTCTTGTTCACCGCGACGCAGCACCTGGCCGATGGTTGCCACCGGCCACCTCGCAACCTCCTGGACCCCACCACGCGCGGTCGCCGGGGGTTCCACGCGGGGCTTCGATCGGTGCTCGCGCAACGCCACGGGCCGACCGAAGAGACACGTCTCACGGAGCGCGGAAACAGCCGTTCCGTTCGCTGAAGTGGGCGAAATCCGCCATTGTGGGTTGGTCACCGCACTTTAGATACATTTTATAAAAAGGGTCGAGGAGGGCTGCTGGTGGTGGGGCGGCCCTCGGACCCCGGCGGCCCGCCTCCCTCCCCTGGTGAGGAGCCGCCTTCCTGCTCGCACGCCGCCGCCATGCCGGTGTTCCCGCGCCGTTGGGCCGCGAGGTGGAGCGGTGCGCTCCGGCGCTTTCGTCCCCCTCGCCCGATGCGGGTCTCCCCCTTTCTAGGCTCCGGTCCGATGGTTCGCGAAGCGTTCTGGATGCAGAGGAAGCCATCCCTTGTCCGCTGTGGCGAGCCTCGGCCGCCCCCCGGGCGCGCCCGCGCCGCACGGTGTGCGCGCCGGGTGGCGAGGTGCGCGGTGCTGCGAAGGACGGGATCGTGAACGGCGGCACACCCGCGCCGGGCGTCGCCGCGGTGCGCGGCGAGGCGGGGAGCGCGGGTTCGCCGCTGCGCGGTTCGCTGGCGCGCAACGCACTCTGGATGTTCACGGGGCAGTTCGCGCGCACCATCGTGCAGGGCGCGTATTTCGTGTGCCTTGCGCGTGCGCTGGGGGTGTCGGGGTACGGCGCGTTCATCGGCGCCACGGCGCTGGTCGCGATCCTGGCGCCGTACGTGGGATGGGGGGCCGGGAACCTGCTGATCCAGGGGACGGTTCGCGACGCCTCTACCTTCCGTGCCTGGTGGGGCTACGCGATCTCGGCCACCGTGGCGTCGGGCGGGGCGCTCCTCCTGGTCGTGCTGGCCGTCTCGCGCGTGCTCCTCCCCGACGCGATCGGTGTGGGGCAGGTGATTGCCGTCGCACTGGCGGACCTGGTCTTCACCCGGCTGGTCGACGTCAGCGGCCAGGCGTCGCTCGCGTTCCGCCGGTACGAGCGGGCCGCGCAACTCCAGGTGCTTCCCACCTTCGTGCGGCTCATCGCCGCGGCCGTGATGCTCGGGAATCCCGCCCTGGCCACGCAGGCGGCGTGGGCGCTGCTGTATCTGGCGGCCACCGCCACGGCGGCGGGAGTGGCCGTGGCCGCGGTCAGCATGGACCACGGCCGGCCGCAGCTTCGGGGTTCGTTGCGGGTGCGCCAGGCACGGAACGGGTTCTTCTTCGCCGTGACGCTTTCGGCGCAGGGGGTCTGCAACGACGTCGACAAGACGCTGCTCGTGCGGCTGGGGAGCCTCTCGTCGGCGGGGCTCTACGGGGCGGCGTACCGCGTCGTCGACGTCTCGTTCGTGCCGGTGAAGTCGCTGCTCGCCGCAGCCTACCCACGCTTCTTCGAGCACGGAGCCTCCGGCATCGGTGCCTCGCTCGCCTTCGCGCGCAGGCTGGTTCCCCTGGCTGCGGCGTATTCGGCCGCGGCGGCGCTGGCCCTGTACTTCGGCGCTCCCATCCTTCCGCTGGTGCTTGGCGACGACTTCGCCGGCGCGGCGCAGGCGGTCCGCTGGCTGGCGGCGATCCCGCTGCTGCGCGCCCTGCACAGCTTCGCGGCCGACACGCTCACCGGAGCCGACCGCCAGGGCATCCGCGGCGCCGTGCAGGTAGCCGTGGCGCTCGTCAACATCGCGCTGAACCTCTGGCTCATCCCGCTGTACTCGTGGCGCGGCGCCGCGGGAGCGAGCCTCGCGGGCGACGGGCTGCTGGTGGTGGGGATGTGGGGCGCCGTCTGGCTGGTGCACGCACGTGCGCGGCGGGTGGAGACCGCCCTGGCGGCCGCGCAGGCCGCCTCGGGTCCCGCGGCTCTCCTGCTGGAGCCCCACCTGCGAACCCCCCCGCCCGTGACGGTGCATGGCCGTGTTCTGTGACCGGTTCCTGGAGATTTCCGCGACCTCCGTGGTCGCCCAAGGCGAGCCGCTGCTGCGGTTCACGCCGCTGTACGCGGGCTCGCGCATGGTGCCCGGGAGCGAGGTGCCGTGCGAACGCAGGATGGTGTTGAATCACGGCGGGGTCGGGGTACGCGCGGGAAGCGCAGATCAAGCTGACCGGGGTGGCCACCCGGACCGGATGGGCGGCCGAAGCGCGCCCGCCCTCAGCTGATGCATGCGCATTTCGGCGCGGGGGGCGGCTGCGGATCCCCCTGATCTTCACCCTGCACGGATCCGGCGTGACGGTGAGCGACGAGCGCGCACGTTCGTCCCCCAGCCGGAGCTTGCGCAGGTACGTCGCGGCGCCGCAGGAGCTGGCGCGCGAAGCGTCGCTCTTCATCGCCGTGCCGGAGTTCATCCGCTCCTGTCCCATCGAGCTGGGCTTCCCGGCCGAACGGAGCCTCGCCCACTACATCGGGGTGGATCCTGCCGCCTTCCGGGCGTTTCCCGCCGCCGAACGGAGCCAGGTCGTGCTTTTCGTGGGCGGTCTGGTGGAGGTGGAGAGGGGTGCGAGGTGCTGGTGCGCGCGATGCGGGTGGTGGCCGGCCGCCTCCCCGGCACCGAGCGGTGGTGATCGGCGACATCCCCTGCGTGGGAAGCCGGAGGCGATGGCCGCGGCCACGGGTATCCGGCACCGTTTTCAGCGCGGGGAGGGCGAGGCCGGGGGCGTCGGCAGCAGAACGACGAAGCGGCGGGCGCCTCGTGGGCACCCGCCGCCGTGATCGTTCCGGCCGTCGCGCGGATCGATCCAGGTCACGCTTTCGACGTGACCCTGGGCCGCTTCGAACGGGGCTTCTTCGCCTCCGGCTGCTCCTCAGCAGGATCCGGCTCGCGCAGCGGCTTCTGCTTCGCGGCCGGCTTCTTCGCGTCCGGTCGATCCGCGGCGGCGGCTGCGCGGGGCTTCTTCGCCGCGGGGGCAGCATCGGTCGCGGCGGACTTGCGCGGCTTCTTCGCGGCGGGGTGATCGGCCTCGGCGACGGGTTCGGGAGCCTTGGTCGCGGCGGATTTGCTCGCGGCTGCCTTCGCCTTGCGCGGCTTCTTCGCGGCGGGCCCGGCGGACGGCTCCTTCTCCGCCTTCGGCTTGCGTGTGCGCGGCCGGGGCGGCTTGCCGTTCTTGCTGGCCGCGGCGGGCGCGGCGCCGTTCTCGGTGTCGGACTGGACGATGGTCTCCATCGCGTACCGGGCCAGCAGCTCGCGGATCTTCTCCAGCGAGGCGCCGGGGTGGCGCTCCAGCAGCAGGCACACGATGCCGGTGATGTTGGGCGCCGCGAACGAGGTGCCGTGCTTCACCTGCTCTTCGCCGCCCAGCCACACCACCGGCTGCTCCACCCCCCAGGCCTGGCACTCGTGCGCCTCGTCGGGGAGGTAGCGGTACTGGTACGGGCTCTCGAACCTGCCGGCCGACACGCCGATCACGTTCTCGAAGATCGCCGGGTAGCTCCAGCTGCGCGAGTTGTGCCCCGCGGCCACCACGATGATCCCCTGCCGCCGCGCCTTCTCGCAGGCGGCGTACAGCGGGTGCAGCGTGCCCTCGAGCGTGGTGCCCAGCGACAGGTTCACCACGTTGGCGCCGCGCTCGATGGCGTACACGATCCCCGCCTGCAGCGTGCCCGGGCTGGTCTCCAGCTGCCGGCCGAACACGCGGATCGGGATCACCCGGGCGTCGGGGGCGATGCGCAGGATCTGGTGGATGCAGGCGGTGCCGTGGCCCACGCGGTCGTGGTCGTCGTCGGTGCGCTGCATGGCCAGGTCGTCGGCCGGGTCCACCAGCCCGATCCCGGGCAGCACCCGGGGGTCGTCGCAGGCGCGGTCCCACCCGCTGTCGATCACGGCCACCACCAGCCCCTTCCCCGTGGGCCGGCCCAGGCCGTCTGCCACCCACAGGGGCGGCTCGAAGGCGCTGGGTGGCCCGAACGCCGGTTCCGGAATCGTCATAGCTTCAGCTTCTCCGCAACGTAATCCCAGATCAGGGTGACGATGCGGCCAGAACGGGTGATCACGTTCCCCTGCACCGAGTACCCACGCCGGAACTTCTCGATCCCCACCTTTTCGAGCTGCGCCCGGTCGAGGGTGGCGATCACCCGGTAGGTGCCGGTGGGCACCGTGGTCTTCGCGCCGGTGGTGCCGCCCGAGGGCGCCTGCACCGTCAGCGGCTCGGGCGACACGTACACCACCCGGCCGCCCAGCTGCTCGCGCTCGCTCTGGTCGAAGGCGCTGAGCTCCACCTTCACGCTGTCGCCCAGCTTGATCTTGTGCACGTCGCGCTCGCTCACCGTGAGCTGCACCCGCCAGTCGCTCAGGTCGCCCAGCTCGATCACCTGGTCGCCCTCGCGCACGAACGAGCCCGGGAGCTTCTCCAGCTCTTCGGTGAGCACCACCCCGCTGGTGGGGGCCACGATGGTGAGCCGCTCCTTGCGGGCGCGCAGGGCGCTGATCTGCGCGCTGAGCTGGTCGATCTGCGTGCCCAGCTTCTCGCGGTCGAAGCGCGACAGCGCCTGCAGGTCGCCCTCGCCGGCCGAAAGGCGGATGTCGGCCTGGGCGCTGCGCACCTCCCCCACCGCCTGGTCGAGCGTGACGTGGCGGCCGGGCACGTAGCTGGACAGCAGCGAGTCGACGTTGGTGCCCAGGTCGTACTCGATCATCCGCTGCCGCACCGTGGCCAGCGCGGTGCCCAGCCGGGCCCGGGCCTGCGCGGCGCGCTCGCTGCTCTGCCGCAGCTGCAGCGGGTCGGCGCTGGCGCTGCGGCGGCGGTCCACGTCGGCGGCGCGCAGCTGCGCCTCGAGCTGCGCGATATTCGAGGCGATCTCCACCGTGTCGAGCCGCGCCAGCACCATCCCGCGCTGCACCGTGTCGCCCGTCTGCACGTACACGTCGCGCACCGGGCCGCCCTCCATCGCGCGGATCGGGTACAGGCGGATCGGCTCCAGCACGCCCCCGGCCTTCACCGTCACGTCCATCTTCACCAGGCAGGCCACCAGCACCGCGCCCACGAAAAGGACGGCCAGCGTGAGCATGGTGAAGCTCACCGCGCGCAGCACGAAGCGCGACCCGGGCTGCCCCTCGTGCGGCAGCTCGGGAAGGCGCAGCGGGATGACGTCGTTGTCCTTGCGTGCGGGAAGGCTCATGAACGGGTCTGCATCGGCGGGGTCACACCGTCTGCGACGGCACGGCGCGCAGGCGGCGCGCATCGTCCAGGTTGCCGCCGCCGTACAGCGCGCGGTAGGTCTCGTTGTCGCGCATCAGGTCGGCGTGGGTGCCGACGCCCACCACCCGGCCCGCCTCCACCACCACGATCTGGTCGGCCAGCGCGGCGGTCTGCACGCGGTGGGTCACGAAGATCACGGTCTTGTCGGCCAGCCGGCTGAACATGTCGCGCAGGATCTCGGTCTCGGTCTGCATGTCGATGTTGCTGGTGGCCTCGTCGAGCAGCAGCACCGGCGTGTCGCGGATCAGCGCGCGCGCCAGCGCCATGCGCTGCCGCTGCCCGCCCGACAGGGTGGCGCCCCACTCGGCCACGCTGGTGTCGTACCCCTTGGGGAGATCGGCCACCAGGGTGTCGAGCCGGCACAGGCGCACGGCGTCGTCCACCTGGGCGCGCGACGGGTTCTCGGTGCCCAGGGTCAGGTTCTCCCAGATGTTCCCCTGCATCAGCGAGAACTCCTGCCACACCACGCTCACCTGGCGCCGCAGGTCGGACATGGGCATGGTGGTCACCGGCGACCCGTCGATGAACACCTGGCCGGTGTCGGGCTCTTCCATGCGCAGGATCAGCCGCAGCAGCGAGCTCTTCCCCGCGCCGCTGGGGCCCACCACGGCGGTGATGGCGCCGCGGGGGAAGTTCACCGTCACGTCGTGCAGCACGCGCTTCTCGGCGCTGTAGCCGAAGCTCACGTCGCGCATCCGCACGTCGCCCTCGATCACGTGGGTGATGGCGCCCGGAGGGGCGTAGGCGTTGGCCGGGTCCTGCTCGACGGGCATGTCGAGGTACTCGAACATGCGCCCCAGGTTCACCGCCGTCTGCTGGAAGTCGCTGAACAGGTTGGTGATCTGCTGCAGCGGGTTGTACAGGAAGCCGATGTAGGCGGTGAAGGCGATGTAGTCGCCCAGGCTCATCTCGCCGTTGATGATCAGCTTCCACCCGTACCAGGTGAACACCGCGGTGCCCAGCGCGCGCACCACCGCGTTCATGGTGTTGAACGCCTGGCTCCACCCGCCGGCCTTGAGCTGCACCTGCAGCGCCCCCTGGATCTGGCCGCGGGCGCGCTCGTACACCGAGTGCTCCAGCCCCATCGACTTGAGGGTGCGGATGTGGCTGAGCACCTCCACCTGGTACGCGCCCAGGTCGGCGTAGGCCTCGGCGCTCTTCTTCCAGAAGCGGCGCAGCAGCCGCGCCGACATGGCGGTGATCAGCACCGTGAGCGGGATGGTGATCAGCGACACCACCGCCAGCTTCCACTGCAGCAGGAAGAGGAAGGGCGGCACCAGGAAGAGGTACGCGCCGTTCACGAACAGCGTCTCGAACACGCGCGCCACGCTGTTCAGCGAGTTGCGCACGTCGCCGAAGCGCGAGATGATCTCGCCCACGCGGTGCTCGTCGAAGAAACGCGTGCGCAGGTGCTGCAGGTGGTTGAAGAAGAGGAGGCTGGTGGCGTTGGCCAGGTGCGCCGTGGTGTACTGCGTGAAGTACGCGCGGATCGCCGACATCACGGCCGTGGCCACGCTCACCGCCAGCATCCCGATGACCAGCACCTCCATCAGGGTGATGTTGCGTGTGGGGTACACCTCGTCGATCAGCAGCTTGGACAGGTACGGCGTGATCATGCCGAACAGGCCCAGCACCAGCCCCAGCAGCATCCCCTTCCCCAGGGCGCCCCAGTAGGAACGGATCAGCCGCAGCAGTCTCATGAACTGCTGGAAGGCTTCGCGCAGCGGCGGGATGTCTGCGGGTTTGGCGGGGGGCATCGCCGTTCGAATGCGGTCAGGGTGCGGCGCGGCGGTTCCGCGCGGCGGTGATGGCGGCCGGAACATCGCGGCCAGACCGATGAAAATAACAGCGCCGCGCCGCTCCCGCGACGGGTGCGGCAGCGCGGATTTCTCGTCCGCTTGGGCGGGGCCCGCCTTCCCCCGTCAAGGTAGACGTGGTGAGCGGCGAAAGCGCTGGGGGAAACGCGCTCCCCCGTGGGCGAGCGGTGCCGGCCCGCGGCGGCTCACCCTCCCGCTGTCGGCGGATCGCGGTCCGGCAACGGCCTCATCCGAGCGCTACGGGCTCCCGCACGATCCTCCTCGCCCGTCCATACCCCCGCCGCGGCCCCGGTGCTCCCCCGCAACGCCGCCTTCCAGTGGGACGGGTTACGCCGGGAAAGGAGCATTGGAAAGGGGGATGCACCCCAACGGCCCGTCGACGCCGCCGGGGACCAGGCCGGAACAGGATGCACGAGCACTTCGCTTGTGTCGGATATGAGCCGCTGACAGCAGGTGAATCTTCCGGGCATCGACCCCGGCCCCAGGGCTGTTGAACCGCATGAACGCAGAGCATCGGAGAGCGGGGAGTCAGGGGGAGGACTCCCACGCGGTTCTCCACCTGGCTCCCTTTCCTCCGATGCTCGCGGCGAAGCCGCCCAGAGCAGTTCGCGAAGCTGCGGCGACAGCGGAGATCCGGCTCCCGCGCAGAACGGATCGCCCCCATGCCGGCGTGCGGCCCGGGGGCGATCCGCGGTCGGCCCGGCGCTCTACGCCGCGCCGGCGGGGACGTCGTGGGTGACGGTGACGAAGCCGGCGCGGTAGGCCTGCCGCAGCTGCTCGGTCACCCGGTCTTCCAGCCACTCGCGGTTGGGGCCGCCGCTGTCGGTGGAGACGGCCTCCTGCACGCGGTCCACCACGTCTTCCACCGACGCGGGGGTCTCCACGGCCTGCAGCACCAGTGCCGCGAAGGGGCTCAGCCGGCGCACGCCCACGCGGCGCCCGGTGGCCTGCAGCAGGTGGAAGGTGTCGGAGGGCTGCGGCTCGCCGCGCTCCTCGCTCTCGAGGTAGGCGTCCCAGTCGTAGCCGCTGTGCACCACCCGCGCGCGCGGGCTCAGCCCGATGCGCGCCTCGGCCCAGCGCACCTCGTCGTCGGGCACGCGCACCAGCGCGGCCAGGAAGTCTTCGGTGAAGTCCTCCACCGACTGCGCCAGCGCGTAACGCTCGCGGTCGAGCCGGGTGGCGTCGTCCAGCAGCTCGCGCCGCCCGGCGTCGGGCTCGGCCTCCACCAGCGCCGCCAGCGCGTCGGCCGCGGCGGCCACGTCGGAGCGCTCCGGCGCGCCGGGCGCGCGGGCGGGGAGCTGGGCCTGCGCCCCGAGCCCCTCCAGCAGCGACAGCGAGCGGCCGAACCACTCTTCCACCGTCTGCCGCTGGATCTGCGCGTACCCCGCGCCGCCGTCGTCGGCCGCGCGCGGAGCGTCGGCCGGGGTGACCAGGAGCACCGAGGGCGTCTCGGGGCGCCCCAGGCGCAGCAGCGAATAGCCGATCCCCGCCTCGCCCAGCAGCAGGCCGGGGTCGGGCACGCCCTGCATGGTGCCGCACGACCACTGCTGCCCCTTCGACTCGAACGCCTCCCACCCTTCCATCGCCACCTCGCGCGGGCGCTCCAGCAGCGCGGGCTCGCCCAGCACCTCGGCCGCCACCACCAGCGTCTCGGCGTTGCCGCAGCGGCCGTGGCAGAGCGAGTAGTTCATCCGCGGGTCTTCCAGCGACTTGAGCGTGGCCTCCACCGCCGCGCGGGCGTCGGCCAGGTAGGCGGAGTCGCCCAGCGCCTGCCAGGCACGCAGCCGGCTCAGCCCCACCCCGGGGCCGCCGTGGCACCACGCGCTCATGTAGCGCATCCCCTGCGGCGCGATCCCCTCGCCGCTGGTGATCCGCCCCTTCAGCTCCTCGGTGCGCCCCGAGTACAGGTACTCGCCCAGCTCGCCGTGGCGCAGGTCGGGCCAGTTGGAGCTTTCCGCGTCGAAGAACCCGTCCTCGTACAGGAAGGCCTGCTCCATCCCGTAGCGGTAGCGCGAGTCGCCGGTGGCCAGGTACAGCTCCAGCAGCGCGTGCCCCACCCCGGCCGAGCCGTGCGCGTAGCCGCACAGGTGGCGCACCGACGAGCCGCGCATGGTGCCCCAGCACCACCCGCCGGGCTCGTGCTCGGCGGCCACCAGCAGGTTGTCGCCCAGCGCGCGCGCCATCCGCAGCGCCACCTCGGGGTCGGGAAGCCAGGGCGCCATGACCAGCAGCGCCGGGATGGCGCCGCCCGCGCCGCCGATCACGTCGAGCCCGCGGTCTTCGCTCTCGTGCCCCAGGCCGGGCTCCAGCACGCCCTGCGCCTCGGCCACCAGCCCGGGCCGCCCCGCGAGCCGCCCGATGACGGCCGCCGCGTAGGCCACGCCCACCCGGCCGCCGTGGAAGCCGAACGAGTTGGCGGGAAGCTGCGGCGCCTCGTCGAGCGCGAAGCGGATCCCGCCCAGGGCGGCGCGCAGCAGCGCGTCGTCGGAGCGGCCGGTGGCGTTCCACAGCTCGGCCAGGAAGAGCGCGATCCCGCTGGTGCCCTCGTACAGCGTGCCCGAGGCGCGCGCGGGGATGGCGGTGCGCTGCCCGGGGTTCTCGCGGTCGGGCGCCATCACCGTCCAGGTGGCGCCCTCGCCCTCCCACTCGGCCGCGGCGGCGATCCGCGCGCCGATGCGGGCGGCCGCCTCGAGGAAGAAGTCGGGCGTTCCCGGCTGCGCCACGGGAACGTGCGGGGTAAGCTGCGGTGCGTTGGGGCTCATCGTGGTTCGGGAGCGTTGCGGCGAGTGTGGAGGCGGCCCGGGCCCATCACCCTTCGGCGGCCTCGGCGACGGGCGCCGGGGCCTGAAGGGTCCGGTTGATCAGGTACGCCAGGTAGCTTTCTTCCTGGATGGTGATCCCCAGGCGGTTGTTCATCATGTGCATGTAGCTCGAGCAGATGGCCATCACCGCCACCAGCCAGTCGGTGAAGGGCTCTTCGGTGCGCCCCAGCCGGCCGGCGCGGAACACGTCTTCCAGGTGGCCGCGCACCTCCGTCAGCCCCTGGCTGTACAGGTCCAGCGCCTCCGACAGCGGCTCGCCCTCGTCCATCCGGCTCCACACCTCTTCCACGTAGGCGCCCAGCGTTTCGCTCTGGTTGCTGTAGCCGCTGTCGAACGCGCCCAGCCACGCCTCGCGCTGCTCTTCTTCGCGGGCAACGCCGCGCAGGTAGCCCAGGTTGTACTGCTGCGTCCAGCGCACGGCGGCCTCGCGGCTGCGCGTGAACACGTGGACCAGCTGCACCATGGTCAGCAGCCCCTTGCCGAGGCGCGACGAGCGCTCGGTGCGGCTGGTGCGCGGGAGGAGCGCGTACACCGCCTCGCTGCTGATCTCGAAGAAGCGCTCGGCCACCCGCACCCCCTCTTCGCCGCCGTAGCGCTCGGTCTCGGGCTCGTACTCGATGCGCGCGGCGTGGGTCAGCAGCAGCGGCGCGCCCTCGGCGGGCACCTCGGCCGGCTGCGCGTAGGCGGGCACGTCGGGCTTGTCGAACGACACCTCGGGATAGGCGGCGCGCACGTGCGCCTGCAGCGCCGGCCACACCGTGCCCTCGAGCACGTCGGTCCGCCCGTGCAGGCGCAGGCGCACGTGCGGGCCGTGCTCGCTGTAGCGGATGAAGAAGTGGCCGTCGGTCCACCCCTCCTCCTGGCAGCGGCGCACGAAGGGGAGCGCCACCTCCATCACCACCGCGTCGCACTCGCCGGTGTAGATGCCGGGGTAGTTGAAGAAGAGGTGGACGGCCAGCCAGGAGCTTTCCTCAGGCCACGGCTGCAGCATGGTCCTCCCCGCCGGTCAGCGCGTGGGCGGCGGCGCCGGCGGTGCCGCCGGCGAAGTAGAGCTGCACCACCACCTCGCTGGCGTAGCTGTCGCTCCCGTTGCGGGGAAGCGCCTCGCGCGCGGGGAGGCGCTCCTCCACCGTCACGGTGAAGTTCTTGAGGTTGGCGCCCATCTTCCCCAGCAGCCCCACCAGCAGCGGGTTGCCGAAGTCGATGAACTGCGGCTTGTGCAGGTCGCGCGAGTTGGCGGTGCGCGGCTTCTGCTCCTTCCTGGCGTCGGTCCCGCCCTCTCCCTCGGCCTGTGCCTCGCCACCCGCGGCGGCGCCCGCCTCTTCGCCCTCGTGCTCGTCGGCGTGCTCGTCGGCCTCGCCGGCGGGGGCGTCGTACCCCGGCACCTCGTTGGCGGCCACGGCGGCCTGCTGCGCCTCGGCCTCGGCGTCGGCGGCCGCGTCGGCCGGCTGCCCCGGCCTGGCCTGCGGCGGCTCGGGGAGGGGCATGATGCGCACGTACACCGACTCGGGGATCCCCGCCTCGGCGCGCCAGCGGTTGGCGCGCAGGAAGAAGTCGGCCGCGCTCTCGTGCGGCTCGCGCTGCGGGAAGAGCACCCCCGGCAGGTGCCAGCGCTTGCGGGCCAGCACCAGCGAGCCCTCGAAGGTCACGCGCGGGCGCAGCTGGATGGTGGGCGCCGGCATCTGCGGCGCGGCGGCCGGCGGACCCGCGGCCACGCCGGCGGCGGGAGCGTCGGCGGCGGGAGCGTCCGCCGCGGGCGCGTCCGCGGCCCCAGCGGCGGGCGCGACGGGCTCGGCCGCGGCGGGCTGCGCGGCGTCGGGGGCGGCCGCGTCGGCGG
>DASWMA010000668.1:0-2951 GCA_036399995.1 Longimicrobium sp.
GACGCACGCGTCGGCCGGGTACTCCGCGTCCGTCGCGTTCCACTCCTCCACCACGCGGGAGCGCTCGTCCGCGCCCAGCAGCGCCAGCCGCTCCACGTGCCGGCTCTCGTCCGCCACCATCTCCTCCAGCACGCGGCGGAGGTAGCCCACCCAGCGCTCCACCGTCGCCCGCTCGAAGAGCGTGGCCGCGTACGTCACCTCTCCCACGATCCGGTCGCCCGCCGCCATCAGCGACAGCGACAGGTCGAACTTCGCCTGCACCTGCGCGCGACCCGCGCCCGCGCCGCCCCCGCCGCCACCCACTCCGCCCACGTCCAGCCCCGGGAGCGACACCTCGCCCCCGTCGGGCGCGTTCTGCCAAGCGAACATCACCTGGAAGAGCGGGTGGTGCGACAGGCTGCGGACCGGGTCGACCAGCTCCACCACCTGCTCGAAGGGGATGTCCTGGTGCTGCTGCGCCTCGAGCGCCCGCTCCTTCACCCGGCCCAGCAGCTCCGCCACCGTCGGCGCGCCGGAGAGATCCACGCGCACCGCCAGCGTGTTGATGAAGAAGCCGATCAGCCCCTCGATCTCCTGCCGCCCGCGCCCCGCCGTGGGGGTGCCGATCACCACGTCGCCCTGCCCCGAAAGCCGGGCGAGCACCGTGGCCCACCCCGCCACGAGGGTCATGAACAGCGTGGCGCCGTGCCGCCGCGACAGTGCCTGCAGCCCGGCCGCGAGCTCCTCGTCGAACATCACCGCGAGCCGCGCCCCCGCGTAGTCCATCTGCACCGGGCGCGGATGGTCGGTGGGAAGGTCGAGCAGCTCCGGCGCGCCCGCGAGGGTGCGGGTCCAGTAGTCGGCCTGCTCCTGCAGCACCTCGCCTTCCACCCAGCGCCGCTGCCACGCCGCGTAGTCGGCGTACTGCACCGGCAGCGGCGGGAGCGGGTCGGGCTCGCCACGGCGGAACGCGGCGTAGAGCGCCGAGAACTCGCGGGTGAGCACCCCCATGCTCCAGCCGTCGCTGACGATGTGGTGCATGGTCAGCAGCAGCAGGTGGTCGTCTTCGGCCAGCCGGATCAGCCGGCCGCGGATCAGCGGCCCCCGCTCCAGGTCGAAGGGCGCATGCGCCTCGTCGGCCACCAGCCTGCCGAGCTCCGTCTTCGCGTCCGCCTGGCCGGCCAGGTCGTGCTCCACCAGCCGCAACCCGGTGTCCGCCGGCGCGATCCGCTGCTCGGGAACGCCGTCCACCACGGCGAAGACCGTGCGCAGCGCCTCGTGGCGGGCGACGATCGCGTCGAGCGCGCCCACCAGGGCCGCGCGGTGGAGCTCGCCGCGCAGGCGCAGGCGGGTGGGGATGTGGTACGTGCTTCCCAGGTCGCCCAGCTGCTCCAGGAACCACAGGCGCTGCTGGGCGAACGAAAGCGGCAGCCGCCCGTCGCGCGGCGCGGGCTCGATCGGCGGCAGCTCCGCCCGGGCCGCCGTCTCCAGCGCCCGCGCGAAGTCGGCCAGCACCGGCCGGGCGAACAGGTCGCCGAGCACGACCTCCACCTGCAGCGCCTGCCGCACCCGCGAGATCACCTGCACCGCCAGCAGCGAGTGCCCGCCCAGGTCGAAGAAGCTGTCGCGGCGGCCCACCCGTTCCACGCGCAGCACCTCGGCCCAGATCCCGGCCAGCACCGTCTCGGTGGTGCCCACCGGCGGCTCGTACTCGCGGGCCGCATACGCGTCACCCTCGGGAGCCGGCAGCGCCCTGCGGTCGACCTTCCCGTTCGGCGTGAGCGGATATGCCTCCATCCACACGAAGGCCGCCGGCACCATGTACGACGGCAGCCGCTCGGCCACGTGCGTGCGCAGCGTCTCCGCGTCCAGCGCCTCGCCCACGTAGTACGCCACCAGCCGCTTCTCGCCCGGCGCGTCCTCACGCACCAGCACCACGGCGTCGCGCACGGCCGCGTGCTCGGCCATCCGCGCCTCGATCTCGCCCAGCTCGATGCGGAAGCCGCGGATCTTCACCTGGAAGTCGGTGCGGCCCAGGAACTCGATCGTCCCGTCCGCCAGCCACCGCGCCAGGTCACCCGTGCGGTACAGCCGCGTGCCGGGGTGGGCGGAGAACGGGTCGGGAACGAAGCGCTCCGCGGTCAGCTCCGGCCGGTTCAGGTAGCCGCGTGCCACCCCCGTGCCCCCCACGTACAGCTCGCCGGCGACGCCCACCGGCACCGGCCGGCCCGTCCGGTCCAGCAGGTAGACGCGCGTGTTGGCGATCGGCCGCCCGATGTGCACCTTCGCCGACGCTTCCACCTCGCCGGAGGTGGCGACCACGGTGGTCTCCGTGGGCCCGTAGTTGTTCACCAGCGTGAACGGAAGCTCGGCCGGGATGCTCCGCAGCCGGTCGCCGCCGACCAGCAGCGTGCGCAGCCCCGCGCTGGAACGCCCGCGCGCGAAGGCGACCTCCGCCAGCGGCGTGGGGAGGAAGCTCACGTCCAGCGTCTGCTCCTCCCACCACTCCAGCAGCGCCTGTGGATCGCGCGTGGCCGGAAGGAGCAGCGCGGCGCCGGCACAGAGCGGCGGCCACACCTCCCAGGTGGTCGCGTCGAACCCGAACCCTGCCACGCTCGACGACCGGTCGCCCGCCGTTACCCCGAAGGCGGCGCGGTGCCACGCCACCAGGTTCGCCAGGCTGCGGTGCTCCACCATCACCCCCTTGGGCGTTCCGGTGGAGCCGGAGGTGTAGATGACGTACGCGAGATGCTCCGGCGTGAGCCCGATGCTCCGGACGCCGGGGTTCGTCTCCGGCTCCCCGGCCCACGTCCCGGCATCGGCCACCAGGTCGATCACCCGCACGCCGGTCCCGCCGAACAGCCCCGCCAGCGGGCCCTGCGTGAGAAGGGCGACGGGCGCGCTGTCCGCCAGCATCCCACCCAGCCGCTCGGCCGGATGGGCGGGGTCGAGCGGGACGTACGCGCCGCCCG
>DASWMA010000669.1:0-2795 GCA_036399995.1 Longimicrobium sp.
GCTGGAGTCGTTCCCCGTCACCCCCAACGGAAAGGTGGACCGCGCTGCGCTCCCCGCGCCCGACACGCCCGGCTCGCGCGGGGCGACGTACGTGGCGCCGCGCACGCCGGCCGAGGAGCGGATGGCGGGGATCTGGGCGGAAGTGCTGGGCGTGGAGCGCGTCGGCGGGGAGGACAACTTCTTCGAGCTGGGCGGCCACTCCCTGCTCGCCACGCAGCTGGTCTCCCGGGTGCGGGAGGCGTTCCGGACCGAGCTGCCGCTGCGCGTGGTGTTCGAGGCGCCAACACTGGCGGAGCTTGCGCGCCGCGTGGAGGCGCTGCGGGCGAAGTCGCTCGGCGACGCCGGAGCCCCGCCGCTGGTGCCGGTGCCGCGCGACGGCTCGCCTCTGCCGCTGTCGTTCGCGCAGCAGCGGCTGTGGTTCATCGAGCAGCTCGAGCCGGGGAGCACCGCCTACCACATGCCGTCCGCGTTGCGGCTGCGCGGGCCGCTGGACCCGCGCGTGCTGGAGCGCGCGCTCGGCGAGGTGGTGCGCAGGCACGAGGCGCTGCGCACCACGTTCGATGAGACCGAGGGGGTGCCCTTCCAGGTGGTGCGCCCTGCGGGCGCGGCGCGCCTGGAGTCGATCGACCTGTCGGGCCTGGGCGCCGCCGAGCGCGAGGCCGAAGCCCGCCGGCTTGCCAGGGAAGAAGCGCAGCACCCCTTCGACCTGCGCGCGGGGCCGCTCTTCCGTACGAGGCTGCTGCGCCTGGGCGACGACGATCACGTGCTGGTGCTGGCCATGCACCACGTCGTCTCCGATGGCTGGAGCATGGGGGTGCTCTTCGGCGAGCTGAGCGCGCTCTACGAGGCGTTCGCGCGCGGTGAGCCGTCGCCGCTGCCGGAGCTGCCGGTGCAGTACGCCGACTTCGCCGTCTGGCAGCGCGCCTGGCTCAGCGGCGAGGTCCTGGAGGAGAAGATCGCCTGGTGGCGCCAGCGTCTGGAGGGGGCGCCCCCCGTGCTGAAAATCCCGACGGACCGGCGCCGGGAGGCGACGCCCGACACCCGCGCCGGGCGCGTGTTCCGCGCGCTCCCGCCCGAGACGGCCGATGGGGTGCGGGCGCTGGCGCGGCGCGAGGGAGCCACGCTGTACATGGTGCTGCTCGCCGCGCTGGACCTGCTGCTGGCGCGCTGGTCGGGGCAGGACGACGTGGTGGTCGGCACGCCCATCGCCAATCGCACGCGGCGGGAGACGGAGGGGCTGATCGGCTTCTTCGTCAACACGCTGGCGCTGCGCGCCGACGTATCGGGGAACCCGTCGTTCGAGGTGTTGCTGCGACGGGTGCGGGAGGGGACGCTGGGGGCGTACCAGCACCAGGAGGTGCCGTTCGAGCGGCTGGTCGACGAGCTGCGGGTGGAGCGCTCCTTGAGCCACACGCCGCTCTTCCAGGTGATGTTCGCGCTCAACGACGTCTCCGGCGGCATGCGGCCGTGGGGAGGGCTGGCGGTGGAGCCGTACCCGTCGGGTGGTGGCGCGGCGAAGTTCGACCTGGACGTGATGGTGATGGAGCAGGAGGGCGGGCTGGGGGTCGCGTTCACCTATCGCGAGGCGCTGTGGGACGCGTCCACGATGGAGCGCGTCGCCGGGGCGTACGCCCTGCTGCTGGAGGCGGCGGCCGCGGACCCCGGGCGTCCCGTCCTCGCTCTTCCGCTCGTGTCGGACGCGGAGCGGGAAAGCCTGCTGGCGGAGTCGAGCGGCCCGCTCCTCGACCATCCGGCGGGGCTCTGTGTGCATGACCTGTTCGCGGCGCAGGCGGCGCGCACGCCCCACGCTCCCGCGCTGGTCCACGCGGGCGAGGTCCTCGACTACGCGGGGCTGGAGCGCGCCGCCAACCGGCTCGCCAACCACCTCCGCTGCCTCGGCGTCGGTCCAGAGACCCGGGTGGGCATCTGCCTGGAGCGCGGCCCGGAGCTGGTGGTCGCCATGCTCGCCATCCTCAAGGCGGGCGGCGCCTACGTCCCGCTCGACCCCGCGTACCCACGCGAACGGCTGGCGTGGATGCAGGCGGACGCGGGGGTCGCCCTGGTCCTCACCTCCTCTCACCTCGCCGGCGCGCTCCCCGAGGGGACGCCCCTGCTCGCGCTCGACGCCGCCCGGGCCACGATCGACGCCGGGCCGGACGTAGTGCCGGAGAGCGGCGCCGTCCCCGAGAACCTGTCGCACGTCATCTTCACCTCCGGGTCTACCGGCCGGCCCAAGGGGGTGATGATCCGCCACTCCTCCACCGTCGTGCTGCTGCACTGGCTGCGCGAGACGGTCACGGACGAGGAGCGCTCGTCGGTCCTCTTCTCCACCTCGGTCAACTTCGACGTCAGTGTGGCCGAGGTCTTCGGCACCCTCTGCTGGGGCGGGAAGCTGGTGGTGGTGGAGAACGCGCTGGAGTTGGCGAGCGTGCGCGAGCCGGTGACGTACGCCAGCATGGTCCCCACCGCCGCCGCCGAGCTGCTGCGCAGCGGCGGCATACCGGCGAGCGTGCGGACGCTCGTCCTGGGCGGGGAGCCGCTCCCGGCAGAGCTGGCGCGGGCGCTCCATGCGCTCGGCACGCTCGACCGGATCGGCAACGCGTACGGCCCCACGGAAGACACCACCTACTCCACCTTCGCGCTCGTGTCCGGGGATTGCGACCGGGTCCCGGTCGGACGGCCGGTGGCGAACACGCGGGCACTGGTGCTCGACGGAGGGCTGCAGCCGGTGCCCGACTGGATCGTCGGCGATCTGTACTTGGCCGGCGACGGCCTGGCCCGCGGCTATGCCGGCC
>DASWMA010000670.1:0-17397 GCA_036399995.1 Longimicrobium sp.
GGCGCCGGGCCGACGAAGAGGGCGAGAGCGGCTGGGCGATCGAGCGGCGCGGCGTGGGGCGGGCCGACTTCATCGTGGCGGTGGGGCAGAGCTACAACCGCGTGGAGGGGCTGCCCATCACCTTCGGCCCCGTGCTGCGCACCGCCAGCCGCAACCCCCTGCGGCTGCGGGCGATGGGGATCTTCCGCACCGAGACCGGGGCCGAGCTGGGCCTCGACCGCTGGGGGTACGAGGTGCGGGCCGAGCAGTTCCTGTTCGGCCGCGGCGAGTTCCGCGTGGGCGGCACCCTTTTCCGCCGCATCGACCCGATCGAGGCGTGGCACCTGACGCGGCTGGAGAACGGCCTGGCCACCTTCTTCCTGCACCGCGACTTCCGCGACCACTTCCAGCGCGAGGGGGTCAGCGCCTTCGTGGCCGTCACCCCCCGCGAGTCGCCGTTCGAGGCCACGCTGTCGCTGCGCAGCGAGCGCGAGCGGAGCGAAGCGGCGGGAAGCCCGTTCACGCTGTTCGAGAACAGCGAGCCGTGGCGCCCGCAGCCGCTGGCCGCGCACGGGCGGATCGAGTCGCTGGTGCTGGGCACCCGGGTGGACACCCGCAGCACCGCCGACGACCCCGCCAGCGGCTGGTACCTGAGCGCCGAGGTGGAGCAGGGGCTGGGCTCCAGCCTGCGCCAGCCCGACTACGTCCCCGTGTTCGACCCGTCGGCCCCCGGCCCCCTCCCCGTCACCCCGGGCACCGCGTACGGCACCTTCACCTCGGGGATGATCGACGTCCGCCGCTACAACCGCATCGGCCCGTGGTCGCGGCTGAACCTGCGGGTGCTGGCGGGCGGCTCGCTCGACGGCTCGCCCCTCCCGCCGCAGCGGCAGCACGCGCTGGGCGGCGAGGGCTCGCTCCCGGGCTTCGGGCTCTTCTCGCGCGACTGCGGCGCGCGCCGGTCGCGCGTCTTCCGCGTGTCGGACGTGAGCGGCCGCGCCGACGGCGACCTGGCCGCGCTCCCGCAGTTCTTCCCCGCCTACGGGTGCGACCGCTTCGCGCTGGTGCAGGCCGAGTACCGGGGAGACCTGAACCTGCGCGTGCTGCTGGGCGTGGACGACGACGCGGGCGACGACGACGGCTGGGCCGTGAACGCGCTGCGCAGCGGGCTGAACGCCGGGGTCGGCTGGGCGCTCTTCGCCGACGCGGGGCGCGGCTGGGCGCTGGACGGCCGGCTCCGGGGGACCGACACCGCGGTGGACGTGGGCGCCGGCGTGATCATCGGGCGGCTGGGCGTGTACGCCGCCGTGCCGGTGCGGGAGGGCGGCCACGTGAACCTGTTCATCCGCCTGAGCCCCAGGATTTGACCTTCCGCCGCACCGCCGCCGCGCTCTTCCTGGCCGCGGCCGCCCTTGCCGGGCCGGCCGCGGCGCAGGAGCGCCCGGTCTCGCTCGCCGTGGCGGGCGCGGCGGCGGGGTGGCGGCCGGTGGTGGGGATGGACGGCGTGCTGCGTGACGACGCGCTGCTCGAGGCGCTCCGTTCGGGGCTGCCGCTGCGCTTCCACTTCCGCGTGGAGCTGTGGCGGCGCGGCGGCGGCGTGGACCGGCTGGTGGAGGCGCGCGAGAACGCCCGCGCCCTCCTCCGCGCCCCGCTCGACGAGGGATACACGGTGGAAGACGGCCGCACGCAGCGCGCCTACGCCACCCTCACCGAGTGCGAGTCGGCGCTGGAGCGCGCCTTCCAGCCGCCGCTGCGGCCGCCGGGCGCGGGGCGGTACTACTACATCGCGGTGCTGAACGTGGAGACGCTGTCGATGAGCGACCTCGACGAGCTGCGCCGCTGGCTGCGCGGCGAGGCGCGCCCGGCCGTCACCGGCAGCCGCCCCGTGGGCCGGGCGGTGGAAACCGGCCTGCGCCGCTTCGTCGTGCGCCTCCTGGGGATTCCGACCCGCCGCTACGACGTGCGCTCCCCGGTGTTCGAGGTGCGATGAGATCCGCCGCTGTCCGGCGAACGACGAAGCGCCCGCCGCCTGGCGGGCGCTTCGTCGTTTCTGCCCGGCGCGGACGATCGTCACGCCGCGTGTCGCACGTTCCCCGCATCCGGGTCGGGTTCCGCGCTCTGCGAAGCCGACGGCTCCGGCGCATGCTTCGGCGCCCGCAGCCGAACCCCGCGCTCCTCCGCCAGCCGCGCGACGACCTCGGGATGGTCGCGGAGCACGCGCAGCAGCGTGTCGGCCGTGGCGTTCTGGGCGACGGTGCCGTGCTCCCAGCGAGTGACCGTCTTCTCACCGGCGCCGATCAGCTTCTCGAGGCCTCTCTGAGTGAGCCCGTACAAGGACCGGATCGCGCGAATCTCGTCAGGCATGAGAAGCCCGTGTGCATGCCGGACTGCCGTCGCGCCGAGCTCCAGCATCTCGTCGCCCATACCAGGCCGGAAAAACTCTTCGCCGCACGACGTGCAACGGTAGAAGGTCGCGTCGACCATCACCTTGCGCCCCTGCATCGAGAGCTCTCGCGGCGCGGTCACGAGTTCCGCGGCAGAGCCGCAAAGCCAGCATCGCTCGTCCATGAGGCTCTTCATTTCTCCTTGCACTGAACGACAACGGCCAATCCAGCGTGGTCGATCTGCAGCTTGAGGTAGAGATCGACCTCGCCCCATGCCAAGTGATACACATCCTGCCACATGCCAGGCTGTTTCTCGGCTTCCATGCTCTTGTAGAAGCACCGGGAATCCAGCGCGAGGACGGCTGCCACGATATCGGACTCGCGCATCCCCACGTCGGCCGCTCCCTGGATCGCAGCCATGGTGATTCGTGACGAGATCGGCCCCTGCCCTACCAGCCGCTGCACCTCCTCCAGGTCGTACGCCGGTGTGCGGCTCCGGTCACCACTGGATGGTAGCATCGTGCTACCATCCCTTCAAGCCCTGCTGCATGGTTCCTCCTCGTGACGATGTTCATTTGTGGATGATTTTGCACACTCCGAACATTCGCCACGTTAGGGCAGAACCGCCGGGAAAGCGAGTGTTTGGGCTGGCGGAATACAAGCGGGGCGCCCTCTTGCGAAGGCGCCCCGTTGCTCGTCCGTCTGGCTGCGGCCGGCGTCAGGCCGACATCGCCGCGTAGTCTTCGATCGGCACGCAGGCGCAGACCAGGTTGCGGTCGCCCGCGGCGTTGTTCACGCGGCCCACGTGCGGCCAGAACTTCCGCTCGCGCACCCACGGCGTGGGGAAGGCGGCCCGTTCGCGGCCGTAGCCGTGCTCCCACGCGTCGGCCGTGATCACGGCGGCGGTGTGGGGGGCGTTCTTGAGCGGGTTGTCGTGCCGGTCCATGATCCCCAGCTCCACCTCGCGGATCTCCTCGCGGATGGCGATCATCGCCTCGCAGAAGCGGTCGAGCTCGGCCAGGCTCTCGCTCTCGGTCGGCTCGATCATCAGCGTGCCGGCCACGGGGAACGACACGGTGGGCGCGTGGAAGCCGTAGTCCATCAGCCGCTTGGCCACGTCTTCCACCTCGATCCCGGCGCTCCCCTTCAGCTGCCGCAGGTCCACGATGCACTCGTGCGCCACGGTGCCGTTGGCGCCGCGGTACAGCACCGGGTAGTGCTGGTCGAGCCGCCGGGCGATGTAGTTGGCGTTCAGGATCGCGATCTTGGTGGCCAGCGTGAGCCCCTCGGCCCCCATCAGCTTGATGTAGACGTACGAGATGGGGAGGATGCTGGGGCTTCCCCACGGCCCGGCGCTCACCGCGCCGTGGTCGCCCTGGCCCACCGGGATCACCGGGTGCCCGGGAAGGAACGGGCGCAGGTGCTCGGCCACGCAGATCGGCCCCATCCCCGGCCCGCCGCCGCCGTGCGGGATGCAGAAGGTCTTGTGCAGGTTCAGGTGGCACACGTCGGCGCCGAAGTCGCCCGGGCGGCACAGCCCCACCTGCGCGTTCATGTTGGCGCCGTCCATGTACACCTGCCCGCCGTGCCCATGGATGATGTCGCACACCTCGCGGATCTCCTCCTCGAACACGCCGTGCGTCGACGGATACGTCACCATCAGCGCCGCGAGGCTGGCCGCGTGCTGCTCGGCCTTGGCGCGCAGGTCGGCCAGGTCGATGTTGCCGTTGGGCGCGGTGCCCACCACGATCACCTTCATCCCCGCCATCACCGCGCTGGCGGGGTTGGTGCCGTGCGCGCTCTGCGGGATCAGGCACACGTCGCGGTGCCCCTCGCCGCGGGCCTGGTGGTAGTCGCGGATGCAGAGCAGCCCCGCGTACTCGCCCTGCGAGCCGGCGTTGGGCTGCAGCGACACCGCCGCGAAGCCGGTGATCTCGGCCAGGTCGTGCTCGAGCTGCCGGAACAGCTCCTGGTAGCCGCGCGTCTGCTCCAGCGGGGCGAACGGGTGGATGCGGCTGAACTCGGGCCAGCTCACGGGGAACATCTCCGCCGTGGCGTTCAGCTTCATGGTGCAGCTGCCCAGCGGGATCATGGAGTGGGTCAGCGACAGGTCGCGCCCCTCCAGCCGCCGGATGTAGCGCAGCATGGCCGTCTCGCTGCGGTGCGTGTTGAACACCGGGTGCTGCAGGTACTCGCTGCCGCGCGCGAACGCCGCCGGCACCTCGCTGTTCACCTCGTCGGCCAGCGCCGTCACCGAGAACGGGAGGGGCGAGCCGCGGTTGAGGGAAACCAGCACCGCGTCGAGGTCTTCGATCCCCACCGTCTCGTCCAGCGCCACGCACACGCTCTTCTCGTCCATCGCGCGCAGGTTGTAGCCGCGCTCGCGGGCCGCCGCCATCACCGAGACCAGGCGCGTCCCCACGTCGATGCGCACGGTGTCGAAGAACGCCTCGTGCTCCACGCGGTAGCCCAGGCGGGTCGCGCCCTCGGCCAGCATCCGCGCGTAGAGATGGACGCGGCGGGCGATCTCGCGCAGGCCGTGCGGGCCGTGGTACACGGCGTACATCCCGGCCATCACCGCCAGCAGCACCTGCGCCGTGCAGATGTTGCTGGTGGCCTTCTCGCGGCGGATGTGCTGCTCGCGCGTCTGCAGCGCCATGCGCAGCGCCGGGTTCCCCTGCGCGTCGGTGCTCACGCCGATGATGCGGCCGGGGATCTGGCGCTTGTACTCGTCGCGGCAGGCCAGGAACGCCGCGTGCGGCCCGCCGAAGCCCAGCGGCACGCCGAAGCGCTGCGAGTTGCCCACCACGATGTCGGCGCCCCACTCGCCCGGAGGGGTCAGCACGGTCAGCGACAGCAGGTCGGCCGCCACGGTCACGATCGCCCCCGCCTGGCGGGCGCGGGCGGCGAGGCCCGAGTGGTCCACCAGCGCGCCGTCGCTGGCCGGGTACTGCAGCAGGATCCCGAACACGGTGGCGAAGTCCGCTTCCGCGGCGTCGCCCACCTGCACGTCCACGCCGCGCGCGGCGGCGCGGGTGCGCACCACGTCGACCGTCTGCGGATGGCACTCGCGCGACACGAAGAAGGTGTTGCGCGCCTCCGAGCCCGACACGTGGTAGGCCAGCGCCATCGCCTCGGCGGCGGCGGTGCCCTCGTCGAGGAGCGAGGCGTTGGCGATGGGGAGGCCGGTGAGGTCCACCACCACCGTCTGGAAGTTCAGCAGCGCCTCGAGGCGGCCCTGCGCGATCTCGGCCTGGTAGGGCGTGTACTGCGTGTACCAGCCGGGGTTCTCCAGGATGTTCCGCTGGATCACCGGGGGCACGATGGTGTCGTGGTAGCCCATCCCGATGAACGAGCGGAACACCTTGTTCTTCTGCGCCAGCTTGCGCAGCTCGGAAAGGAGCTCGTATTCGCTGCGCTCGGGGCCCAGCTGCAGCGAGCGGTTCAGCCGGATGGAGGCGGGGACGGTGGCGTCGATCAGCTCGTCGAGCGATCGGTAGCCCAGCGTCTCCAGCATCTCGGCCACCTCGGCGCCGTTGGGGCCGATGTGCCGGCGAACGAAGGTGTCGGTGTGCGTAAGTGGCGATCGATCCACTGCGTACGTTCCTGTTCGAATGGGGCGGGTGCGGGCGCGCGGAATCTAGAGCGTCGCCCCCGGCCGGGCAAACGGCCCGAAGCGTCTTCGGAACGCTTGTACACCGCTCGGTTCGCGGCGGGTCACCGCACTCGTCACCCGCCCGATTGCGTCGGCCGCGCACCAGGCCGCATCGGCGCGTGGGGCCGCGCCGCGCGCGTCCACGGCGCGCCCCGGAATTGGGCGAAGTCGCGCGCTGGCGGCGACTTCCATGCCGTCATCCCCGCGCCCCGGCAGCACCCTGGCTCCGTGCTTCCGCGAAACGGGACTCGACCCCTCTTGTGCCAATGGAAGGCGTTTCGTAGTCTACCCAGTGTAACCCAACCAGAGTTATACAGTTTAGACGGCCCGCGCGCCGTCCCGAGCGGGTGAGGGCACATGCCTTCGCCTGACCCCGGCGTGCGCCTGGAGGCCATCCGCGAGGCGGCCCGGCTTGCCACCGAGGCCACCTCGCTGCGCGCCGTTGCCCGCGCCGTGGGGATGAGCCCGATGGGGCTCCGGCACTTCCTGGACGGCCGCCGTCCGTACACGGCGACCCTGCGCAGGCTGACGGTGTGGTACGTCGCGCACGGGCTCCAGGCGGGCGCCGGCGAGCCCGTGATCCGGGCCGCGATGTCGCTGATGCTGGAGGGCCTCCCCGCGCACGGCCGCGAGGCCGGCGAGCAGGCGCTGCTCGCGGTGGTGGAGCAGATGCACCGGCGGGCCGGCACCCAGCCGCCCGCGTGGCTCTCGTCCCTCCGCGACGAAGACGCCGCGGCCGGCTGAGGCGACGCCGGCCGGGGACGATACGACACGAAGAACGGGGCGCTCCGGAATTCCGGAGCGCCCCGTATCTCTTTGCACCTACGACACTTCCGCCTGTCCGCCGAACTCCGGCGCGGCGGGCTCTTGTGCGCCGGATGGGCCGCCCCGTACTATATCCAGTGTTCACCTTCTAGAGTTATACAGTTCGTACGGCCGCCGCGCCGACGTGACCGGGTGGGAGCTCATGCCCCCACCTGACCTGAGCGTGCGCGTGGAGGCCATCCGCGAGGCGGCACGGCTCGCCGTGGCGGAGACCTCGCTGCGCGCCGTGGCCCGCGCGGTGGGGCTGAGCCCGATGGGGCTCAGCAACTTCCTGGGCGGGCGCCGGCCCTACACCGCCACGCTGCGCAAGCTCACGATCTGGTTCGCGGCGGAGGGCGCGCGGCGCGGCGCCAGCGAAGACGTAATCCGCGCCTCGCTGGCCATGCTGCTGGAGGGGCTTCCGGAGAAGGGCCGCGAGCACGGCGCGGCGGCGATGCTGAGCCTGGTGGAGCGGCTGCACCGGGAGTCGCGCACGCAGCCGCCGGCCTGGCTCGGCACGCTACGCGGCGACGGAGAGACGAGCGACTGACGCGGACGTCGTCGGTCGATTACATCGAGGGGGCGCACCGGATTCGGCTGCGCCCCCTCTTTCGTTCTGTCGGAACGACGGCGCCCCGCCACGCCAGGCAGTGGCGCGACGGGGCGGTCCGGAGAGCCCCCGGCCGGGCGCCGAGCTCCGCGTGACGACGGGACGCCCGGCCGGTACGGTCGCGCGAAGGGCCGCCTTCGCGCGTCCTGGGTTGCTGCACACCGTTCTCCCACGGCCGGGGCGGGCCGCCGGCGTTGGCGCGGCGGGGCCGGTGGTGCGCCCGAAGCCGCTGTGCCGGGTTTTGCGGCCCGCGTGGATCGCCCGTGCCGGGCGATGATTCTGCGGTGAAGCCCCCACCGCTCGTTTCCGCATCGCACCCCGGAACGCGTCCGTCCCAGGCGTACGGCACCGGATCACTGTTCAATCGTCACCGCGCTCACAGGTCAGCCTTCATCCGCATGCCCTCCGGTTTTGCAGTGAACGCCGGCAGCGCGCACGCTGCACCGCTCATCCCTCTACAACGCCGCACCCGTGCGACTACGGACGTTTCGAACCCGGACGGCCGTGGTTACGTCTCCGCGGCCCACGGCGGCGAGCTTCGGAGAGCATGCTCGCGTCTGCGTGGCCTACGGTGAAAACGCGTGACGGCGGCGTGCAGCGACAGCGTTGTGACGGGATGATGTAAAGCGGGGACGAATCGTCGAAGATCCGGGTTCAATAAGGCCCGATGAGGGGCGAAGACACGTCCGTACGGTGGCGGAAATGACGCTCTTGACGGGGTGCGCTACGGGCCGTTACATATGTAGAACACTACAGGAGGCGGTCGCATGCAGGGGACGAGAATGCACAACCCGGTTCTTCCAGACGTACCCGACGCGATGTCGGGCCCGTGTTCGGACGAGCAGATCGACCAGACACCGCCGCCCGACCACGAGGAATTCGAACTGGTGTCGGCCCGCGGTCTTCGTGCGATCAAGGAGCGGTGGGAGAGGCGCCGACGGAAAACGTAGGACGCAGTTCAGCAGTCAAACCAGGGCTGGATCCTTCATTGGTCCAGCCTTTTTACATCCCTTCTGTACCTCCACAGCAATGAGAACCTACCCTGGGCAGGTCTGGTTTCTCCCAACCAGGCAACCGCGGTTCGCGCGCAAACACCGGCGCGGCGTTCCCCAGAGGTGAGGGGAGCACCGCGCCGGTTCGGCTTCGTGCTGTCGGTTGGATCCCGGCGCGCGAGCGCGCCGGCCGCGGTCAGGTCAGTTGCCGCGGGCGCACTTGTCGCAGGCCATGGTCTCGGGGAACACCATCAGCCGCTCCATCGAGATGGTGCCGCCGCAGCCCTTGCAGGTGCCGTAGGTGCCGTCTTCGATGCGGCGGAGCGCGTCGACCACCTGGCTGAGCTGCGCGCGCTCGCGGTCTTCGAGCTTGGCGGTGAGCCCCGCGTTCTGCAGCGCGTCGATGCGCGACAGGCGGCCCACCGTGTCCTGCTCCAGGTCGCGCGGGCGCGCGCTTTCGCCGCTGATCTTGAGGCTGCGCTCCAGCTTGTTCAGCGCGCGCATCAGCTCGTTGCGGACCATGGAGATCTGGTCCGCGTGCAGCGGGGTCTGAACTGCGGTCATGCGTCGTCCTTCTGGGTGGTGGAAGGGGTAAGCCCGGGAAAGGTGGGTCGAAATCGGTTTCGAATCGGCTTCAGGGGAGAGCCGCCAGGGGCTCCACCCGTTCCAGGAACACGTCGAAGGTCCCGCCGCAGACGGCGGGGCTCCACGAGAACAGGTCTTCGGTCAGGTCCACGCACACCAGCCGGGGCCGGCCCGTGGCCAGCACCTCGCGCGCGGCGTCGATCACCTCGGCCTCGCCGCAGCCGCCGCCCACGGTGCCGGTCAGGCCGCGCTCGGGGTCGACCAGCATCTTGCTGCCGCACCCGCGCGGGGTGCTGCCGCGGCAGCGCACGATGGTCGCCAGCACGGTCGCGCGGCCCTCGGCGGATGCCCGCTCGGCGGCGGTGTAGACGGCCAGGTCTTCGCTCATTCCCCAACGGGTGCGTGAGTGCGCTGGTGCGCGAGTCCGTTCGTCCGGCGCGCCGCCGGATGCTCCGCCCGGCGAAGCGCCCTCACTCCACGCCCGCCGGAAGCGCCAGCCGGTCGGCGACGGCCGCCAGCGCCTCGGCCTCGCGCCAGGCGCTCTCCAGCAGCTTCAGCTCGCCGTGGAGGGCGCGACGTTCGCTCTCCTCGTGCAGCACCATCTCCAGCGCCAGCGCGCGCGGGACCGGCGCCGGAACGCCGCCGGTGCGGTGGCTCCCCACCACCCCCAGCACGCCCAGCCGCACGCCGGCCTTCATGAACCAGGCGTCGCTGAACCCCTCGGGCGAGCCGCACTCGGCCAGCGTGGCCACGGCGGCGTCCACGTCCTTGCGGCTCCCGCCCAGCCCATTCACCAGCGGAAGCGCGCGCTCGAGGGTGCGCCGGGCGGTGTCGCCCTCCAGCCGGACCAGCGGGGCCGAGGGCGCGCGGTAGCTGCGGCCGACACGGCTCCAGAAGCCCTCCATCGGCAGATCCAGGGCGAGGGTGCCGGGCGCCGCGCCGCTCCGCGCCACCGCCCCGGCCAGGTGCACGCCGCGGACGTCCAGCTCCGCACCGGTGGGCGACTGTGCGGCGGCGATGCGGATCACGCGGCGGCGCCCCTGCCCCCACTGCGCGCCGGCGAACCAGGCGCCGGGCGCGAACGCCGCCACCGCCCCGATCGGCAGCACGTGGAGGAGCGCCACCCCCGCGGTGGCCGCCACGGCCGGCCAGAACCAGCGGTGGCGGCGGCGGAACTCGGCGCCGTAGCGCCACGCCGCCATCTCCTTGGGCAGCGCCCGGCCGATCCGGATCAGCCGCGTGCCGTCGGGGAGCTTCGCCACGCCTACGTTCTCGCTGTGCACCCGCAGGCGCGAGTCGGCGAAGCGCTTCTCGGCCTCTTCCACCGCTTCCCAGCGCTCCTCGATCGGCGCCAGGTTCCAGCGCGCGCACTTCGGGCAGACGGCCCAGAGCCGGCCCTTCTCGGCGTCGAACGCCACCCGCCGGCCCACCGGGAAGCTCTCCACCGCTTCGTTGGCGCCCAGGTCGGCCGAGCAGTAGATGCAGTGGCGGTACATCATCCCGTCACCCCGGGGTCCGCGTCGGGCGCAAGCGCCAGCCGGTCGGCGATCCCCGCGATCTCCTCGGCCTCGCGCCAGGCGGCCTCCAGCAGGGTCAGCTCGCCTTCCAGCGCGCGGCGCTCCTGCTCTTCGTGCAGCGCCATCTCCAGCGCCAGCGCGCCGGCGGGCACCAGCTCGCGGCCCGGCATGTCCTTGCGCTTGCCCAGCGTGCGGCCGTGGCCGGCGGTGCGGCGCAGGTACTCCTCCGCCGTTCCCGCCTCGGTCAGCAGGCCCACGGCGTCGCCCAGGATGCGGCGCGAGGCGCCCTTCTCGTTCAGGTGCACCATCGCGCGGTTCAGGAAGGCGCGCGCGTCGCGGTCGCCCAGCACGAGCGGTTCGGCCACGTACTTGGGCGTCCCCCACCCATCGGTCTTGGGGTCCTTCCGCGCGGCGTCGGGCACCACCAGCGCGATCCCGTCGTCCGGGCCGGGGCGCAGCACCGACCCCGTGGCGTGCCAGCGGCGCAGCACCACCTCGCTCCCCGTGGGCGAGCGCTCGGCCGGCAGGTGGAACACCACCTTGCGCTGGCGGCGGTGGTTGTAGATCTGGACCCCCACGTTCACCAGCGAATAGGCGCCGCCGGTGGCGGTGATCGCCATCATTCCGCCCAGCGCCGCCACCCCGGCGGCCACGGCCGCGCCCGCGGCGATCAGGTACTTCTTGCGCCGCTTCACCAGCTGGTCGCCGTAACGCCAGGCGGCCAGCTCGCCGGGCACCACCTGCCCCACGCGGATCAGCCGCGTGCCGTCGCGCAGGCGGGCCAGCCCCACGTTCTCGCTCTGCACGCGCAGGCGTGCGTCGACGAACAGCTTCTCGGCCGCCTCCACCGCCTCCCAGCGCTCTTCCAGCGGTGCCAGGTTCCAGCGGGCGCACTTCGGGCAGATCGCCCACAGGCGCCCCTTCCACCCGTCGAAGGCGATGCTGCGCGACACGGGGAACGCCTCCAGGGCGTCGTTGGTCCCCAGGTGGGCCGAGCAGAAGATGCAGGTGTGGTACACGGTCGTTCCCGGAGCTCGCTCGTTCTCGGCCGCGGGCCGCGTTCCGGCCCGCCTCGGGCATGACTACGTGCGCACGGGCGAAGAGGTTGCGCTACTCCGCCGCTCGCGGCTGCACCCAGCGCTCGTACACGCGCTCCGTTTCGCGCAGCGGGCGCCCGGTGCCGCCGCGGCGCACCAGCACCAGCTCGGCCGCGATGGCGATGGCGATCTCGCCCGGCGTTTCGGCGTGCACGTCCAGCCCGATCGGCGCGCGGATGGCGGCGATCCGGTCCGGATCGATGCCGTCGCGCACCACCTGCTCCAGCGCCGCGCGCGTCCGCCGGCGGCTTCCCACCATCCCCACGTACGCCGGCAGCACGGGGCGGCGCAGCACGTCGATCAGCGCCTCGTAGTCGTACTTGTGGCCGCGGGTGACCAGCACCAGGTACGTCTGCGGGCCGATGTCCACGCCGCGGAACGGGTCCGCGAAGTCGGCCCGGCGCACCTCGGCGGCCTCGGGAAAGCGCTCGCGGGTGGCGAACTCGGGGCGGTCGTCCAGCACCGTCACGCGAAAGCCCAGCAGCGCCCCCACCGTGCACAGCGGCCGGGCGATGTGCCCCGCGCCCACGATCACCAGCTCGGGCGGCGGCCGGTGCGGCTCCACGTAGAGCACGCAGACGCCCGCTTCCGTCTCCACCTCGTGCGACGACACGCGCCCGGGCCCGGCCAGCGCGTCGCGCGCCAGCTGGGCCGCGCGCGCGTCGAGCCGCGGGTCGCCCAGCGTGCCCCGCGTGCGCCCGGCCCACACCGCGAGCCGCGCGCCCGCGACGGGAGGAGCCGTGCCATCCGCCGCCGGCCGCCACTCGATCACGGTGACGCTGGCCATCGGCTCGCCGCCGTCCAGCGCCTCGCGCGCCAGGTGCACGGCCTGGGCGGCGGTGAGCGGCCGGCCGGGCTCCGTCACCCCTCGGCCTCCAGCAGGCGCCGGTAGTCGTCGGGCGTGTCCACGTCGGCGTGCAGGCGGGAGACGCGCACCTCGGCGCGCTCGGCGTCGTGCGCGTGGATCACGGTGCGGGCGCCGTCGGGGAGATCGCCCTGGAGCAGCTCCGGCCACACGCGGCGCGCGAACAGCACCGGGTGCCCGTGGCGCTCGCCGTCGTACGGCTGCACCACCGGGGCGGCCGTGGCCCGGAACGCGTCGATCACCGCCCGCACCAGCGCCGTGCTCACGCCGGGAACGTCCACGGGGATCACGACGGCGGCCTCGGCATCGTCTCCCGCCGCGCGCAGCCCGGCGCGGAGCGAATCCACCTGCTCGGAGCCGGGATCGGGGTTCACCGCCACCTCGGCGCCCAGGTGCGCCGCGGCGTCCGCGAGCTCGCGCGCCGGCGGGTCGCCGGCGGGGCCGGCGACGACGATGACACGGTCGCATCCGCCGTCGCGAAGCGCCGTCACGGCGCGCTCCAGGAAGGTGGCCTGGCCCAGGCGCAGGAACGCCTTGGGGCTCCCCATCCGGCGCGAGCGCCCGGCGGCCAGCACGATCCCGGCGATCATCAACGGCGAAGGCGAACGGGTGGGCGGGCGGATGAGAAGGCTTTCCGGCGGCAAAGCAATTCCCGCCGGGCGAATGCTGCCGGCGGGAACGGGAACGAGCGTCCGAACGATTGACGCCGCAACGGAGTATGGCACCGCGCGCCGGTTTCGTCAACGGATGCGCGACGGCGGGGGCTCACGCACCGGGTAAGCCGATGGACGGCAACTGGTTGGTGAGCGGTTTCCACGGTGTGGATGCGGGGGTTTACGGCCGGCGTACCCGCGCAACACGATGTCGTATGGTACGCTCTTTTGGTAGCGTCGGGTTGGGGTCGTGACGGAAACCAACGACAAGTTGATCAAACGGGATCTCACGACAATCCTCCGCCAGGGAGCAACCGATGAGAACAGCATCCATTCTCGTCCTCGTCATCGCCGGGGGGCTCAGCGCCTGTGGTGAACACCCCGCGCTGTCGCGATCCGCGCCCGTTCCCCAGCCGCCGGCTCACCTCGCTCCAACTCTCCGCGCACAACTCTCCCCGTTCGTGGACGTGTCCGCGGCTCAGCGGTTCTTCCAGACCATGTCGCAGGCCGATGCGGACCGGCTGCTCGCGGGGATGGGGTTTCCACAGAAAAACGTTCCCGGGGAAACGAGGGACGTGCTCATCCCGATCCGCTCCTCGGATCCGCGAACGCAAGCTACGCTGGATCGGATGTGGCTGCCGTACTGGCGGCTGCTTCCACGGGAGGCGGTGGAGCAGGCGGAACAGCCGTACGCGGGCCGGTGGTTGGCCAAGGCCGCCCAGCCTTCCGTCGAGAAAGGGGCACAGCCGTGAGAGCCGCACCATGTCGAGCGGCCGTGCTGCTCGGGTACGTGGCGACCGCGACGCTTCTCCCGGCAGCCGCTTCGGCGCAGTGGATCGAGACCGGCCGGGAACCCACTGTATGCCCTACTCCGTTCAAGCCGATCAGCGGGATCACCTTTCGGGGGTGGACCGGGTTCAAGGTGACCTGGACAACGGCGCGTGGGCAGTTCGGTGCTGCTACCTATCTCGGCCTGCCCAATCCCGTGGTCAGCGACGACGCAACCAAGATCTGGGAGAACCCGACGGCGTTCGTAACGTGCGAGATCATCTGGTATGCGAGCGCCAGAGGCGCGGAGGCGGTTTTCGACTGGCACGTGGTGTCGTATGGGGGAGAGATCCGGAACTGCGCCACGTCGGGTACCCGCCCGACGGGCGAGGTGGATGGCGGCTCGATCGACGATCCCGCATTCGATCCATATCTCACCGCCGATGCTTACGACGGTTCGTGCGATCCGCCTCTGGAAGGCGGCGGCGGTGGGAGCTGGCCTGGACCGGATGGTACCACGTGCACCTACATGTACGTATACATCGACGTATCGTACGACGGTGGACGGACCTGGAAGGTGTATTGGGAGGGGTGGGCAACGGTTTGCGGGTGAACTCTACGCAGGGGAACAAGGATGATCAAACCACTCAAGCCGAGACGTGCCGTGCTGGCGGTGGTGCTCGTCGCGGCGGTGTCGGCCGCTCGTGATGTCTCCGCGCAGAGCGGCATCCGCGCACGGCGGCCTCGAGTTCCCGTGACAATCGCATTTGTCGACACCCTGCACGCGGGGGCGGGCGATTATGTCATCCTTCGCGGCGGCGACGGAGGGAGGGACGTGATTCTGCTGCGTCCCTCTGCCGACGCTGCTACCTTCTCTGATGCTGTTCGTAGCGTCATGCTCATCCGCACGGTTCGCGGGGAGCCCGGCGGCAATCCGCATCTGGTACGAACCCGTGGGGCCGCGGGGGGCAACCGGCCGAGCCGGCCGCTGCCCTGGGCTACGCGGGTGCTGGATGACCTTCGAAAGTCCACGCCTCGCGAGGTGGCCTCGCTGGGAATGGTGCCGGCGATGGAGATCTGGCTGCCGGCACAGCAGCACGGCGGCGCCGCGCCCGCAATCACTCGCCCGTAGCCGGGTTCCAGGAGAGAACTCGGACATGCGTGCCACCCACTCATGGATCGCTCGTCTGGATCTGCTGGTTGCTGCCCATGGAGATCGGACTCGCTGGCAACGGTTCACGAATGAGCATCGCGTCTGACGACCCCGCAGCGGTGGTGCGAGCCGCTGCCGCCGCGCTGGAAGAGGAGCGGTGGGAAGACGTGCTCGCGGCGGTCGATCAGCGCGAGCTGGAACGAACCGGGGAGGGCATCCTCTCCTATTTCCGCGCGATGGTGACACGGAGCCCGAGGACCGCGGACGAGATCCTCGCGGAGCGGCCCTATCTTCCACGCGAGGTCGCGGCTTGGGAGGCGTCTTCGGAGGCCAACTCGATCGAGCGGGGCCTTCCGTGGATGCTGCGGGAATGGGGCGTTCACGAACCCGCCGAGCTCGCGTCGTTGTCTGCGGCGGAGCTGTTCATCCGGTGGCTGAAAGCTTCGTCACCGGCAGCGGTCATGAGAATGGCCTGGGCAACGAGCCCCACGCCCGTCGTCGATCCGGCAGCGCAGGCCGGAGCACCGCCACCCGTGGTGCGGCACACCGTCTACGGCGCGGTGGAGCATGGCGAGGAGGCCTTCGTGGTGTACCGCCAGGCATGGGTGCGGCCCGGGCAGAGCATGGCGAATGACGCGGCGGCGGGAACTCTCCGAGTCGCCAGGGTGGCACGAACGCCGGAAGGGTGGCGGCTCATGCTCGACCAGGACTTTCTAGGCCATCACAATCACTGGATCACCGTATGGAAGGCGGGTAATCCCCCTCGTCCGTACGGCTAGAACGCCTGCGATTGCGCCGCACGGACGCGACGGCCATCGGCGCGTGAAACAGAGCGGGATGCGCCGTTCGATCGAGTGCACGCGGACCAGCCGTTCGTGATGCTGGCCGGGATCGGCCGCACCGCTTCCAGGCAGGGTGAACGTTCCCGCCGCTGGTGCGGTGAGCGCTGTTCGCACACCTCAGGCAATCCCGGCGCTCTTCCAGTGCCGTTTCTTGCGACCCCGAAGGTCACGAAGAGCGATCTTCCGCAGCCTCCATTATCATGTAAAACCCCTTCCACATCATTCCTCCCTCATCTTCTCCATCACGCCATCCGCACGTTCCCACCTCGACAAACCGTCCCGCGGCGCGCGGACCGCATACGCCAGCTGCGGCCCGCCCAGTCCACAGCTCGCCTCAAACGGGCGGGCATTTTCGTGGGATGACGCGCAAACGCTGCGTCGCTACCGTTGGTGGCAAATGGGACGCCTGTCGCCTGGTGTGCAGGTGAACGGCGGGTGGCGAAAGCCCCTTTGTGCCGCTGGTTAGTCCCTTTTGTCCGATTTAGAATGTGAGCGTCCGAACGCGCGGCAGATGGTGCGGCGCGTGCTCCCCTTTGCGATGAGGAGGCAGAATGGCGGCTCGCCGGCGCAGCGACTCCGAGCTCCCCCACGCCCCGCTCGAGCTCCTGCATCCCCTGCTGCTCCCCGGCGCCGACATCCCCGGCGCCGAGATCCTGGGCGAGCTCGGCTGCACCCCCGACGCGACCACGCTGCTGCAGCTGTACCGCGCGGTGCTGGCGTGGAGCGCCCACCCCGAGAACTCTCCCGCGCTCGACAGCGCCTCGCTGGAACGCACCGAGTTCGCGTTGCTCTCGCGCGGGGACGACCCGCTGGCCTCGCCCGCCGGGCTGCTGGCCGGCTACATGGCCCAGCCCGAGGCCGCCACGCAGCGCGAGGTGGCCTGGGTGTGCATCTGCATCGCCGACTGGGCAACGGAACGCGGAGCCCGCGCCACCGCGCTCCGCTTCACCGAGGCGGCCGCGCTCGCCTGGCCGCGGCACGCGCGCTACGCCTGGATGGTCGCGCGGATGCTGCGCGCGCAGAACAAGGTGCGCGAATCGGAAGCGTGGTTCCGCCGCGCGCACCGGGTCGCCGTCTGGTCGGACGATTGGGAGGCGCAGGCGCGCACGTTGAACAGCCTGGGCAACCTGAACCGGACGATCGGCCGGCTTCCTCTCGCCAAACGGCTCAACCTGCGTGCACGCAGGGTCGCCCACCGGCACGACCTGACTGGCTTGGAAGCCGAGGTTACGCACGACCTGTTCATCACCTCCGCGGAGATGAAGGCCTTTGAACAGGCGGAGGCGTTCGCGGCAGAGGCTTTCAAGATGTACGGCCGTACTCACCCGCGCCTGCCCATGCTCATGCACGACGTGGCGCAGTTCTGGGTGGACCAGGGCCACTACGAGAGGGCCTTCCCGGTGCTGACCGCGCTGGTCCGGAGGTTCGACAACCCCTCCGAGAGCATCCGCGTGCTGGCTGCGGCAACACATGCTGCCGGCGCGCTCGGGTTGCTG
>DASWMA010000671.1:0-3197 GCA_036399995.1 Longimicrobium sp.
CCCGAAGGTGAAGTACGCCTTGGGGCTGGGCCGCTCGGTGGTGCCGTCGAGGGTGGCGGCGCGGCTCACCGGCACCGCCACGCCGGCGCGCAGCTGCATCCGCGCGACGAAGCCGAAGGTGAAGTCGCCCCCCAGCTCCGCCCCCACCGACACCATCGGGTCGGCGATGGGGAAGAACGAGGAGAGCTCGGGAGCGCACTGCTCGGCGCACCAGGCGGTGCCCGCGTCCACGAAGGCCGTGCCCCACGTCTTGTCGAGGTACACCGGCACCAGGCCGATCCCCCGCTGCACCAGGGCCAAGGGGAAGCGCCATTCCGCCGTCCCCGCCACCACCCGGTCGCCGAACTGCGCGCCCTCGGGCCAGCCGCGCACGAAGATGTCGCGCGTGCTGCTGAGCCCGAAGCCGGTGCCCAGCGGCGTGCCCAGCACGTCGCCGGTGATCCCGCCCGCCGTGAACAGCGGCGTGCGCGAGCCGAAGTCGGCCGCGCCCACCGCGCGCAGCGCCACCACGTGCCGCGCGAATCCCCATCCCCGGAAGCCGTGGTACCCCTGCGTGCGCCCGGTTACCCGGGTGTAGCCGCGCACCCCGCTCTCCCCCTCCAGCGCCTCGGTGAAGCGCCGCCCCTCCACCGACGCGGCGGCGATCCAGCCGTCCTGCGTGCTCACGGAGAAGGGGTAGCTGCGCGAGGTGGACACGCCCAGCGTGGCGATCCCGCCCACGTCCAGCGGCGGGTCGAGCAGCGTGGCGGGCGCCTGCGCGGGCAGCGTCCACTCGCGGACGCGGTCGCGCACGTTGGCGCCCAGGCTGAGCCACGCGTACGAGCGGAAGCGCGGGCGGGTGAAGGTGGCCGTCAGGCTGGCCGAGCGCTCGCGCTCGAGCAGCCGGTTGACCGCGGGCCCGCCGGGGGTGTTCACGTCCGTGCTGGCCAGCACGTCCCAGTCCTGGAACGCCGACACGCCGATGGCCGGGTTCCCCAGCCCGCGGAACAGGTACCCCGCGCCCCCCTCCCACTGGCCGTCGCGCGGGTACACCTGCGCGTACGCGCCCCACGCGTGGCGCTCCACCACGTCGTGCCCGCTGGTGGCCACGCCCAGCGCGGTGCCGAACGCCTCGCTGCTATAGGCGATGGGCTCCCAGTACGCGGGAAGGACGGAGCGCCACGCGCTGTAGGGCCGTACCGGCGCGTCGGTCGCCCGCGCGGGGTCGGGCTGCTCCGCCGCGGGGGCGACGGCCGGGCGGACCGGCGGCGCGGGCCTCCAGCCGGCGGGGTCGAAGGGGATGCGGGCGATGTGGAAGCCGTCGGAGCGATAGTACTGGAAGGCGATCCAGCGGCCGTCGGGCGACACGTCGGGCTGGAAGGCGCCGGTGAGCACGTTGGTCACCTGCATCAGCCGCCCGCCCTGCGTGTCCCACGCGTACAGGTTGGGGATGCCGGTCCGGTCCGACGAGAAGAGCACGTACCGCCCGTCCGGCGACCAGCCCGGCGTCATGTCCACCGCGCGGTCGTCGGTCACCTGCTGCACCACCGTGCCGCGGTCGTCCAGGATCACCACGTCGTAGAAGCCCCCCTGCCGCCACCGCGCGATGGCGATGCGGGTGCCGTCGGGCGACCAGCGCGGGTCGGCCCACTGCACGTCGAGCGAGGGCGGCGCCAGGTCGCGCGGGGCGGCGGCGGGCGCGTCGAGCACCACCGGCACCGTGGTCCCCGGCGCGTTGCGCACGGCCACGATCCGCCCGCCGCGCGCCACGTCGGGCGACATCACCCGCGCGTTGCGGGTCAGCCGCTCGCGCCCGCCGGCGGCGTCGATGCGGTACAGGTCCGAGTAGTAGCGGTAGGGGTCCGCCGCGTCGATCATCGACGTCACCAGCCCGCGCCCGTCCGCCGTCCAGCTCGCCGCGGCCATGGTGGTGCGCGAGGCCAGCGACCGGACGCGGCCGGCCTGATCGACCACCCGCTGGTCGCGCTGGTCGCGCCCGGTGAACGCCGCGAACGAGACCAGGCTCCCGTCGGGCGACCAGCGCGGGAACTCGGCCTCGTCCCCCGGTGGCGTCAGCACCTGCGGCTCGGTGATGCCGGCGCGGCGCAGCGAGTCGGCCAGGGCGCCGTAGCGCGCCTGCAGCTGCGTGCGCCACTCGCGGTAGGCGGCCGAGAAGGAGACGCCGTAGGCCCGGTGCGCCGCCCGGTCGTTCAGGAAGGGGATGATCTGCCCGCCGTAGCGCCGCACGAACTCGCCCGCGGCGCGCTCGCCGCGCGTCTCGCCCAGCCAGTCCAGGAACATCGACCCGTAGACGTAGCGCGTGCTGCCGCCCGGCCACTCGGTGGGGTCGCCGGAGGTACGGTCCAGCGGGAAGAAGCGCCCCTCCAGCACCGCCGTGCGCAGCACCATCTCGTGGTAGGTGCCGCGGACGCGGCCGGCGCGGGTCAGGCGGCTCTCCAGGTAGGTGGCCAGCCCCTCCTTGGTCCAGTCGGGGGTGGTGGTGTGCGGAAACGACACCGGCGCCCGGCCGAGCACCAGGCGCGGGAGCCGCGGCAGCCCCTGCGCGTAGTCGAGGTGGAAGATGTGCGCGAGCTCGTGGATGAGCACCAGGTCCACCCAGTCGTCATAGAACGCGAGGGTGCGCTCGGCCACCGGCGGGTGCGCGAAGATCACCACCCGGTTGCGCGGGAAGGGCGTGGCGAAGCCGTTGGCGAAGTCGACGTTGTCGGTGACCAGCACGTCCACCCGGCCGCTCGGCGGGCGCACCAGCGCGGCGGAGAGGTCGGCGTACGCCTCTTCGGCGCGGATGGCGGCGCGGCGGGCCAGCGGCTCCAGCCCAGGTGTGAAGTGCACGCGGAAGTGCTGCGTGGGGATCACGCTCCAGCGCACGTCGGGCGGGATCTGCGCGCGCGCCGCGGCGGGCGCCAGCAGCGCGGCGGCCAGCGCGAGCGGGGCCAGGATGCGCGCCGCGAGCCTGCGGAAGGGTGAGGTCATCGTGTGGGAAGCAGGATGGACGGTGCCGGATCTCGTCGTTTCATCTGGATTCGTGCCCTCGGACGTCGCGGCGACCCGGCCTTCCCACAACTTCCGTTCCCGGATCAAGCCAGGTCGAAAATTTCACACGGAGTTGGCGGAGTCAGCAGAAACTGCTTTGTTCTTTCTGCTGACTCTGCTGACTCTGCGTGATTCATCCAATCCCCGCGTTCCAGGACGATGCC
>DASWMA010000672.1:0-2370 GCA_036399995.1 Longimicrobium sp.
GGCCGCGCCCGGCGGGGGCGCGTGCGTCACGCGCGGCAGCCACGGCCCCACGCGCTCGCGCAGCCGCGCGTCGCCGGCTACGTGCACCACCAGCGACCCGTCTTCGAGCAGCGGGTGGGGCGGCGGTGGAGCGTCCGTCGGTTGCGCGCTCATCGCGTGGCGCGGCTCGCCGCCCCCGCCGCCCCGCCGGCGGCCAGGGACACGGAAGACTCGGCGGCGGCCGGCGCCGGGGGATCGGCGTCGGGGTGGAGCGAGAGGTCGCCGGGGTCGCAGAAGGGGCGCCACCGCTCGAACAGCGCCCGGGGTACGCCGCGCTCGACCGCGGCGGCGACAGTGGCCCGGCCCTCGGCGTCGCGGACGGCGTGGCGGAGCGGAAAACGCCTCTCCTGCGCGGTGCCGGGGGGGAGGGGGCCGGCGGAGGCCGCGGCGGCCAGCGCCGCGGTCATCTCCACCCACAGCGCGCGGGCGGCGGCATTCAGCTCCTTCAGCGTCTCGCCGCCCGGCACGGCGAGGAGACGCCGCGCGATCACCCGGCCCGTGTCGATCCCGGGGTCGACCCAGAACGCCGTGCAGCCGAGCGGAACGCCCATCAGGATCGAGTTCTCCACCGCGCCGTTGCCCCGCACCCAGGGGAGGAGCGCGGGATGCGCGTTCACCGTTCCCTCGCGCGGGATGGCCAGGATCTCCGCGGAAAGGATCCCGCACCCGGCCAGGAAGAGGACGTCGGGAGCCAGGCGGCGGAGGTCCCTGGCCATCGCGCGGCCGTTCAGCGGCCCGGTGACCACCACCCGGCCCACCCGCTCGCGCGTCTCGCGCGCGGGGCGCAGCCGCAGGCGGCGGCGAGCCCAGCGCAGCGGCACCAGCGGAAAGGCGGCGACGCGCTGCGCGGGCGGAAGCGCGCGCCATTCGCGCAGCGGGCTCGACGCGTAGAGCACCAGCGCGTGCGGCCGCACGCGCCGCGCGTGAAGCGCCGCCAGCAGCTCGGGGACCACGCTGTCGCCGTGCGAGAGGATCACGATCCGGCGGGTCATCGCCGGGCACTCCCGCCGCTGGACGCGGGGTTCGCCGGGCGCGGTGGCCGGGTGAGCAGGGGGCCCGGGGCGAGTGGAAGGGCGAGCTGCGGCATGCGCGGGCGAGGGGGAAACGACTCGCGGCTCACGCGATCGGTGCGGAGCCGCGGCGAAGGGTCTGCGGTCGGGGGCGGAATCTATGGACGGGCCGGACCGCCGCCAAGCGGGTGCGGGCGGACGGTCGCGGGGGTCAGATCGACCCCATCTGCACCGGCTTGCGCCCCTCCGTCGCCTCGGCGCGGAGCTGGCCGCAGGCGGCGGCGATGTCGCGCCCGCGGCTCTCACGTACCGCCGCGGGGATCCCACGCCCCTCCAGCACCTGCACGAAGTGGTTGAGCCGCGCGCGGGTGGAGGGCTGCCACTCCGTCCCGGGGATCGGGTTGAAGGGGATCAGGTTCACGAAGGCGTGGAACTCCTCGATCACGTCGGCCAGCTCGCCGGCCAGGTGGGGAAGGTCGGTCACGCCGTCGATCATCACGTACTCGAAGGTGATCCGCTTCCCCCCGGCCTCGTCGAACTTTCGCAGCGCGTCGAGGAGCACCGGGAGCGGGTACTTCTTCTCCAGCGGGATCAGCGTCTGCCGCAGCTCGTGGTTGGGCGCGTGCAGGCTCACCGCCAGGCGGTACTGCTCGGGCATCTCCGCCATCTGCAGGATCCCCGGCACCACGCCCACGGTGGAGACGGTGATGCGGCGCGCGCCCACCCCGTAGCCGCGGTTCAGGATCGCCAGGGTGGGGAAGAGCGACTTCGGGTTCATGAGCGGCTCGCCCATCCCCATGAACACGATGTTGCTGATCTCGCCGTAGCCGTTCTCGGTGGCCCAGCGCCGCGCCCCGCGGTACTGCGCCACGATCTCGCCCGCGGAGAGCTGGCGGCGGTACCCCGCCCACCCGGTGGCGCAGAACGAGCACGCCATGGCGCACCCCGCCTGCGAGCTGATGCACAGCGTCAGCCGCGAGGGGGTGGGGATCAGCACGCTCTCGATCAGCTCGCCGTCCTTGAGCCGCCACAGGTGCTTGGCGGTGCCGTCCACTGACCGGGACAGCTTGGCGACGGCGGGGGCGGTGAGGGTGAACGCCTCCTTCAGCGCCTCGCGCTCGGCGGCGGGAAGGTCGGTCATCTCGTCGAAGCCGCCGGCCAGCCGCTCGTACACCCACTTCACCACCTGCGCCGCCCGGTACCGGGGCTGGCCGCGGCCGGCGAAGTGGGCCTGCAGCACGGCCGTGGCTTCGTCGGGAAGGAGGCCGGCGAGGTCGGGCTGGATGTCGGTCATCGGTACGAGAGTACGGGTACGGGGTCG
>DASWMA010000673.1:0-9416 GCA_036399995.1 Longimicrobium sp.
GTGCGCGGGGATGTCCAGCGAGCCCGCGGCTTCGAGATCCACCGGCCGCTCGCTGAACCAGTCGGTGAACAGGCCGGTGGGGGTGAGCCCCTGGTACGCCGCCCGCACCGGCGCGTCGCCGAAGTTCACCGCCACCAGCACGGTGTTGCTCCCCTGCGTGCGGGTGAAGGCGTACACCCGGTCGCCCCCCGAGGTGCGCAGGCGCACCTGACGGCCTCCCCACGGCCCGTTGGCCACCGCGGGCTGGGTGTGCTTCAGGCCCAGCACCTTGCGGTAGAACTCCTCCAGCGAGGGCCCGTTCCAGTCCACCGTGTCCTTCTCGAAGAAGCGGAGGCGCTTGTTGAGGCTCACCTCCTGGCCGGTGTACATCAGCGGGAAGGAGTTCTGCACGGTGGCGCTCAGCACGAAGGCGGCCTGGTGGTTGGCGCCCATCCGCTCGAACTCGGTGCCCTGCCAGCTGTTCTCGTCGTGGTTGCTGGTGAAGTACATCCGGAACGCGCCGGGGGGGTAGGCGCTGTCCTGCCGCGCGAAGTAGCGGTCCAGCTCGCCGGTTCCCTTCTTCCCCTGCACGATCTCGTTCAGCAGGTGGTGCAGCTCCCACCCGTAGGTGGCGTCGAACACGGTGTGCATCGCGGGGCTCTCGGCCTCGGCCAGCAGGAACAGGTCGGGGCGCACGGCCTTCAGCGCGGCGCGCGTGTCGGCCCAGAACTGCATCGGCACCCCGCCGGCCACGTCGCAGCGGAACCCGTCGATCCCCATCCGCTCCACCCACCAGCGCATCTCGGCGATCATGGCCCGGCGCATGGCGGCGTCGTCGTAGTTCAGCTCGGCCACGTCGGTCCAGTCGGTCTCGCGCCCCTCGTTGTCGCGGGCGTTGGAGATGGTGCCGTCGGCGCGGTGCACGTACCACGCGGGGTGCGCGGCGATCCACTCGTGGTCGTGCGCGGTGTGGTTGGCCACCCAGTCGAGGATCACCCGCATCCCCTGCGCGTGGGCGGCGTCCACCAGGCGCCGGAAGTCGGCCTCGGTGCCGTGCTCGGGGTTCACGGCGGTGTAGTCGGCGATGGCGTAGTAGCTCCCCAGGCTCCCCTTGCGGTTCTTGCGGCCGATCGGCTGCACCGGCATCAGCCACAGGACGTCCACCCCCATCGCCTTCAGCCGCGGCAGGTGCTGCTGGAAGGCCGCGAACGTCCCCTCGGGCGTGTACTGCCGCACGTTCACCTCGTAGATCGTGGCCGTGCGCGACCACGCCGGGTGGAACGTGGTGTCGGCCGGCGGCGCGTGCGTGGCGGACGCCGCCCTGGCGGCCACGGCGCCGCTGCCGTACGCCGCCGGCGCGGGAGCCGCCGTGCACGCCGCGAGCGCGGCGGGGATCGCGAGGAAAAGCAGGGGGATTCTCATCGGGATGAGCGGGCTGCTGGGGGGTGGTCGGTGCCGCCAGGATGTGCCGGATCGGCTATAGGATACGGATCGGAATGAATTTGTCAATTGAGCTAACGAATGTGCGATGCGCCGCCGGGGCCCTCACCCTGCGCTTCGCGCTGTCCCTCTCCCAAAACAGCCTGGGAGAGGGACCTGGGCTCGCTTCGCTCGCGGCTCACGGGATACCCGGCGGCGTGTTTCGCGAAACTCGCGATTGGGCGACACGTAGTTGGAGGCACGCCAGGGCAGCAGCGAACGGGATTCACCGAGGATGAGAAGAGACCCACCCAGCGTGCGCCGGAAGCGGCAGGCAGCCATCTACACCGCGCCGGTCGAGCCGCCGATGCCCATGTGGGTGCGCCTGGTCATCGTCTTCGCCATGCTGCTGATCGTCACGGCGGCGGCCTGGGCGGCGGAAATACGCAGACGGGAGTGCCGTGAGCACGGCGGCGCGTGGGAAACGCGGCCGGTGCCGGGCCACTGCGTTCCGCGGTAGCCGTTCGATGCACTTCCGCAAATACGAGGGGCGCCACCGCTGCGGTGGCGCCCCCGTTCGCTGTCCCCTGTCCCCTGTCCCCTGTCCCCTGTCCCCTACCGCCCGATCCAGTAGCTGGCCTTGATCACGAACACGTTGTCGGGCTGCTGGCGGAAGATGGCGTTGGCGTCGCGGCGGAACTCGAAGTCGCCGAAGAGCTCGGATCCCGCGCGCTGCTGCTGCCACACGAAGAAGATGGTGGAGCCCGGGCGGTACTCCCAGCGCAGCACCGCGTTGCCGCGCAACGAGCGCACGTTCAGGTCGGGGTTGTCGAAGGTGAACGCCTGCGCGGAGGCCCCGCCCGGCGCCGCGCAGCTGCCGCTGGGGTCGGCCGTGTACTCGTTGTCTGCCGCGTTCAGGCAGATGCTGCCGAAGTCTTCGCCGTACTCGCGCGTGTCGGTGGTGCGGGGGCCGGTGAACTCCTTGAAGCGCGAGTAGCGGCCCGCGAAGATGAACGGCTGCGCGAACAGCTCCAGCGTGAGCGTGGGGGTGAAGGTCCAGTTCAGCCGCGTGTTCATCGAGAACTGGTTCTGCGTGAGGTCGGCGAACACCGCGCGCTGCCCGTGGAAGTGCGTGGCGGTGGCGTCGTCGTGGCGCTCCACGAACTGCAGCCGGTTCAGCTCGTGGCTGTACGACGGCCCGAAGGAGAGCTGCACGTTGGCGCGCGGCTTCACCTGCACGCTGGTGTTGATGCCGTAGTACCACCCGCCCAGCGCGTCGCTCACGTAGTCGTGCTGGTTGCTGAACACCACCTTGCGGCGCGCGTCGGTGCTCACGCGGGCGTGCAGCAGCCGGCCGCGGGGCTGGTGCACCGCCGGGCCGCCGCGGGTGAGCCGGTCGTCGGTGGTCTCGGGGTAGAGCTCGGTGTAGAAGGCCAGGTTCCAGTAGTTGGCCAGCTGCCCCCCGAAGAAGCCGTGGAGCTGCGCCGCGGTGCGGTCGCCGTCGAAGTTGAACTGGTTCTGCATCCCCACGATCGCCGTCCAGTTGCGGTACAGGCGGGTGGGCTTGTTCCAGTTGCGCTGGACGTTGGCCAGCGTCCAGATGAAGTCGGCGCGCGTCAGGAACGCCGCGTCGTTCACCTCGAAGCCGGGGCTCCGGTAGTTGACCGCCCCCTCCCACCGCCAGTCGCCCGCGTCCTTGGCCATGCGCAGGTAGCCGGCGTGGCCGCGCAGCGCGGTGGCCTGGGGGTCGTGCAGGTCGGAGAAGATGGCGTTGCCGCCGCTGGTGCGGTCGGGCCGCTGGAAGTAGCGGGCGGACGAGCGCTGCAGGCGGTCGATGGCGAGCGGGTCGCCCGAGGTGCTGGAAAGGCCGAAGTTGCCCAGCAGGTGGTAGGTGCGGTTCTTCCACCACATCTCCAGGTCCATCCCCAGGGCCTCGGCGTGGCCGGGGATGCGCTCCTCCAGCGCCGCGTCGTCGAAGCGGCGGATCACGCTGGTCGCCATCGCGCCGATGGTGGTGTTGCCGCCGCGGGAGTTGCGCTTCACGCGGGCCACGAAGTAGTTGCTGGGCGGCTCCACCTGCTGGGTGAAGCGGTTGCCCAGCGTGTCCTGCACCAGCGCCCGCTCGCTGCGGGTGACCGCGTCGAGCACGCCGATCTGCAGCCCGCCCGCGGTGCGGCCGGTGACCTTGGCCGCGGCCAGGATGGTGCTGCTCTGCGGGGTGTGCACGTACTCCGCGTCTTCCCGCGTCACCAGCCCCTGCGGCGAGCGCCCGATCCGCCGCGAGTAGAAGAGCGACAGCCCGGCCACCGGGGTGCTGCAGTTGATGCACCAGAAGTCGCCGAAGCCGAAGATCCCGCTTCCCTCCACGAAGAAGGGGCGCTTCTCGGCGAAGAAGGTCTCGAAGGCGGAGAGGTTCACCACCGCCGGGTCCACCTCCACCTGCCCGAAGTCGGGGTTGATGGTGGCATCCAGGGTGAGCGTGGAGCTCAGCTGGTACTTGAGGTCTCCGCCCATCCGCACGCTGTACTCGTTGCCGCTCTGGAAGGGGCTGCCGGGCTGCGTGGGCGTGACGTAGCTGGCCCGGCTCAGCACGTAGGGGAGCAACTCCACCCGGCCGCGGCTGCGCGGCGCGCGGATCGCTTCCACATGGCCGAAGCGCGTGGGGCCGCCGTTCTCGTCCTTCGCCCAGTAGCTCCACATCGAGCTCTCGTTCAGCCGCTCCACGTAGCGCCACACCTGCATCCCCCAGGTCTGCACGCTGTCGCGCGGAAAGCGGAGCTGGCTGAAGGGGATGCGCAGCTCCGCCGTCCACCCCGCCGAGTCGACGCGCGCCTCGGCGGTGTACACCGGGTCCCACGAGGGGTCGGCGTTGGCCGAGGCCTGCCCGGCGTCGTTCTTGACCCCCGAAGGGTTGATGGTGAAGACGGTGCGCCCCGTGTGGTCGTGGTAGGTGTCGAACACCAGCTGCACGTAGTCGCCGGCGTTGCGCTGGTCGCGCCGGGTGAGCTGCGTGCGCACGCCGCGGCCGCCCAGCGAGTCGTGCATCCGCGCGCCGATGTACAGCGCGTCGGCGTCGTAGGCGATGCGGATCTCGGTGCGCTGCGTGGCGGGCCGCCCCTCGTGGGGGTCCTGCTGGATGAAGTCGGTGGCCACCGGGGCGCTCTGCCACACCGCCTCGTCGAGCCGCCCGTCCACGGTGATGGGCGCGGTGCGCTCCACCGCCGTGATGCGCGGCGTGGCGCCCGTGGGGTGCGCGCCCTGCTGCGCTGTGGCGGGTGCGGCCAGCGCCAGCAGCGCGGCGAAGGCGAGGGCGGAACGGAGGGTGATGTGCATCGGGGCAGCCGGTGGAGGGAGGCCGGGAGCGGCGGCGCGAGGGATCGGTGCGCCGGCCGCTGCGTGTTCGGTTCAGTGGCTTCGACAGGAGCTCTGCGGGAAAAGTTTGAATCGCGTAAACCCAGCAATTCCGCAGAATTTCCGATCGAATGCTAACTTCTTAGCATGCTAGCTTATTAGCAGGTGGACGAAGAGTCAAGGACTTTCGTCGTCGAGGTAGAGCCCCCAGCCCCGCCCCCGGGAAGCCAGTCGGTCGAGCGGAGTTGCGGAGATTTATCGAAAGCTACCGGATCAGGACCCAGAGGTCCAATACATCGTTCGTGCAGCATTGATACTTCGCATGTATCGGATTCCCCCAATCGCGATCAGCCAGCAGGGGCACACATCCCGTACCTCCGTACCTTATTACCGAATCCGGCAAAAGACTTGATCACACAGAGGCACAGAGAACGACCCGCTTTTCTCTGTGTCTCTGTGTGACATCCAGCGATCCTGGACTCAACGACGTTCAGGCGGATCCGGTATTTAATTCATTGCAGCGGCCGCCAGCGATCACTCGGGTTGAAGTGCTGGTATACGGTGCGCGAGACAGCCCGGATCAGGCGCCAACCTTCGTTGTCGGCCTCGTAGCTGGTGTCCGTCTGATTCTTGGTGATCACTGCCACGACGTAGTCGCCCGACGGCGCGTTCACCAGCAGCACCTCCGATCGCGAGCGGTCCACGAAGCCCTGCTTGGACGCGGCCTGCACGGTGGGCGGGATCTGCGAGAGCGCCTCGTTCTTCCAGTAGCTGTTGGTGAGCATCCGGTACATCGCCTCGTCCGCGCGGGGGGTGACGGCGCGGCCCTGCCGGATCATCACCAGCGCCTCGGCGATCTCGCGCGGCGTGGTCTGGCCCCAGCCGTAAGCACTGCGCGCCGCCTCGCGCCCCTGCGTGCGCGAGTTCACGCGCGTGTGGCGGAAGCCGTGCGCCTCCATCCACCGGTTCACCTCGGCCCCGCCGCCCACCAGCGCCTGGATCCAGAGGCTGGCGAAGTTGTCGCTCACCGTGAGCATCAGGAAGGCGAGCTCCGAGAGCGGCAGCGTGTCGCCCGCCACCATGTAGCCGACCACGTCGGTGGCCTCGCCGTAGCGGTAGTTCAGCGTGTCGGGATAGGCCACGCGCGCGTCCAGCTTGAGCTTCCCCTGCTCCACCTGGTCGTACAGCGTGAGCAGGATCGGCACCTTGATCATGCTCGCCGTGGGAAACACCGAGTCCGCCCGGATCTCCGCGCTCGCCCCCGTCCGCAGGTTGCGCACGTAGATGCCGACGTCGCCGTGGAAGCCCTGCACGAGCGCGTCGAGCTTCGCCTGCAGAGCGCGGTCGGTGCGCGCGGGCGGACCGGCGGGCGCGGCGCGTTGCGCGGCGAGCGGCGCGGCGGCGAGGAAAAGCGGAAGAAGGAGCAGACGGGCGATGCGGGTCATGGCGCGTGGGGAGGATGCGTGGCGGTGAGCACGTGGAGGTTGCGCAGGCAATCGTGGCGTGCGGGATGGGTGGGCCGCAAGGTCGGCCGGCAGGGCACGATTCGGGGAAAGGGCGGCTGAAGCCGCAGGCTACAACGACGGAAAGCCTCACAGACTGCGTGAGGCTTCAACGGCGTGCATCCGCGCGCAGTTCACCCCCTCCCCGCGCGGCCCCGCGTAGCGGGGGAGGGGTCGGGACAGGGCGGGGGGAGGGGGCCCGCCGCGGCGTGCGCGAATGCCTGCCTCATCGAGCGTATCCCCCCGACATCGTTGGCGGATCATCCGCACGTGCGCATTGCGCCACCGCCCGCACAACCTAGTTTCTCCGCATCATCCCTCCACCGTTTCCCCGTCCCGCGAGGTTGCCGTGCTCGTGCGCCCCACCGTGGTCGCGGCGCTGCTGGCGTCTGCCACCGCCCTCCGTGCCCAGCAGCAGCCCATGCCGGGCTATTCGCCCGCGGCCGCCGCGCGCCAGCGGCAGGTGGAGGCCGCGGCGATCGCCGCCACCAGCCCCGAGCGCTCCCGCCAGCACTCGCGCGCGCTCAGCGCCGAATCGCACGTGGCGGGCACGCCGGCGCAGGCCCGCACGCGCGACTACGTGATCGAGCAGATGCGGCGGATGGGGCTGGAGACCGAGGTGCGCCGCTACCGCGTCTTCCTCCCCCACGCCACCGCCGTGCACCTGTGGCGCATCTCGCCCGACGCGCGCGAGCTGCCGCTGGCCGAGCCGCCGGTGCCGGGCGACTCCACCTCGGCCCTGTGGCAGTACCCCACCGTCAACGGGAGCAGCGCGCCCGGCGACGTGCGCGGCGAGGTGGTGTACGTCAACTACGGGCTGGTGGAAGACTACGCCCGGCTCGACTCGCTGGGCGTGTCGGTGCGGGGGAAGATCGCCGTCGCGCGCTACGGCCGGAGCTTCCGCGGGATCAAGGCACGCGAGGCCGAGCGGCACGGCGCGGTGGGCCTGGTCATCTACAGCGACCCCGCCGACGACGGCTACGTGCGCGGCGACGTGTATCCCGAAGGGCGCATGCGCAACGAGCACGGGGTGCAGCGCGGCGCGGTGAACAACGTCAACGGCGACCCGTCCACCCCCCATCGCCCCTCCACCGACAACGCTCACCGGGTGCCGCGCGAGGAGATGGGGCTGCCACGCATCCCCGTGATCCCCGTGTCGTACGCCAACGCGGCCGAGCTGCTGCGTGGGCTGCGGGGCACCAACGTGCCGCAGATGTGGCAGGGCGGTCTCCCCTTCCGCTACCACGTGGGCCCCGGCCCGGTGGTCGCGCGAGTCCGGGTGGAGACGGACGAGGCGACGGCGGCGTACAAGGAGATCTGGAACACATTCGGCATCATCCGCGGCACCGACCTTCCCGACCAGCTGGTGCTGATCGGCGGGCACCGAGACGCGTGGGGCCCGGGCGCGGCAGACAACGCCAGCGGCACCACCAGCGTGCTCGAGGCGGCGCGCGTGGTGATGGAGCAGGTGCGCGCCGGCCACCGCCCCCGCCGCACCCTGGTGTTCGCCACCTGGGACGCCGAGGAGTGGGGGCTGGTCGGGTCGACGGAGTACGTGGAGGAGGATTCGGCGCGGCTGGTGCGCGGAGCGGTCGCGTACCTGAACCAGGACGTGGCGGCGCAGGGGCCGGCGTTCGGCGGGGGCGGCTCGCCCAGCCTGCGCGCCACGCTGCGCGACGTGGCCCGCATGGTCCCCGACCCGTCGGGCGGCGGGAGCGTGTACCAGGTGTGGCGGCGCCGCGTGAACGTGCCCGACACGGCCGAGGTGGAGATGGGGAACCCCGGCGGCGGGTCGGACTTCGCGGGGTTCTACAACCACCTGGGGGTGCCGGTGGCCGACTGGGGGTTCGGCGGCGCCGGCGGCGTGTACCACTCGCAGTACGACTCGTACGCCTGGATGAGCCGCTTCGGCGACCCCGGCTACCGGCGCCACGCGGCCGCCGCGTCGGTGGGCGCCGCGCTGCTCCTGCGGCTGGCCAACGCCGACGTGCTGCCGTACGACTACACCGAGTACGCGCGCACCATGCGCGGCTACCTGCCGAGCCTGGAAGAGCCGCTGAAGGCGAAGGGGTGGAACGGCGGCGTGGTCGCCCCGCTGCGCGGCGCGGTGGAGGCGATGGCGCGCGCCGCGGGCGAGTTCGCGGCGGCGCGCGACGCGGCGCTGGCGTCCGGCCCGCTCCCCCGCGCCCGTGCGGACGCGGCCAACGTGGCGCTGCTGCGCGTGGAGCGGGCGCTCACGCGGCCGGAGGGGCTCCGGGGCCGCGAGTGGTACCGCAACCTGATCTACGCGTCGGACCCCGACAACGGCTACGCCGACATGATCTTCCCCGGCGCGGCCACCGCCATCCGCCAGGGCGACCGCGCGCTCGCCGAGGCCGAGGTGGCGGACCTCGCCCGCCGCTTCACCGCCGCCACGCAGGCGCTGGTGGACGCGCGCGCGGCCCTCACCGGCGGCGCCGCCCGCTGACGAACTGGACCGCGGTTTCACACGGAGGGAACGGAGGAAACGGAGAACTGCCGTTGTTCCTCCGTTCCCTCCGTTTCCTCCGTGTGAAACCCGCCGTTAGGGGGCGGAGGCGCACGCCTGATCGTCCAATCCGCATGACACACCCGCGGTCCATCGCTTGCGCCCGTGCGGCGGAAACGGGTCCACAGAGCCGAGAGGATGACCAGGGTGACGGATACGCAGCCTCAGGTGCTGAGCACCACCGCGGGAGACCTTCCGCTGCACGAGAGTCACTTGCGGCTGTCGGACAGGGACTGGAGCGTGCTGCACACGGGGCTGCTGCTCACCTTCGAGGACGAGCAGCGGTTCCTGAGCGAGCTTCGCGAGCGCGTGCCGTACGGCGTGGCGCTGTGGCCGTCGGCGATCGCGCTGGCGCACGAGATCCTGGCGCGCGGGGGCGAGCTGAAGGGGAAGACGGTGCTGGAGCTGGGCGCGGGCACCGGGCTGCCGGGGATCGTGGCGTCGTCGCTGGGCGCGCGGGTGGTGCAGACCGACCGGCAAGAGGTGGCGATGGCCATCTGCCGGCGCAACGGACAGCGCAACGGCGCGGGGGAGATCGAGTACCGGCTGGTCGACTGGAGCGAGTGGACCGACACCGCGCGCTACGACTGGATCATCGGCGCCGACATCCTGTACGGCGAGACGTTCCACCCCAGCCT
>DASWMA010000674.1:0-6908 GCA_036399995.1 Longimicrobium sp.
ACCCGCCGCGCCGAGCAGCGCGGCGACGACATCTTCGTGGTCGACGCCGCCACCGGCCGCGAGCACCGCATCACCCAGACGCCGACGCCCGAGCGCGCCCCGCACCTGTCGGCCGACGGGCGCACCGTCTACTTCCTCTCCGGCGGCAACGTGTGGGCGGCGGGGGTGGAGGGCGGGGTGCTGCGGCAGCTCACCGACATCCGCACCGACGACGCGCCCCGCCCCGATTCGGCCAGGGGGCAGCGCGGCACGCTGGAGAGCCAGCAGCGCGAGCTGTTCGGCGTGATCCGCGACCGCCGCGCCGAGCGCGAGCGCGGCGAGCGGCTCGACTCGCTGCGGCGCGGGGTGCGGCCGGTGTACCTCGGCAAGAACACCACGGTCAACGCCGCCCGGGTGTCGCCGTCGGGGCGCTACGTGCTGATCACGGTGGGGCAGCGCATCGACGGGCAGCAGAAGCAGGTGATGGTGCCCAACTTCGTGACCGAGAGCGGCTACACCGAGCCGATGAACGCGCGCTCCAAGGTGGGCGACGTGCAGGCGTTCCAGCGCACCGCCATGGTGGAGCTGGCCACGGGGACGCTGCGGTGGATCGAAGCCGAGGCCAAGGACCGCCGGGTGACCTTCGCCGTGGTGGGGTGGGCGCCGCGCAGCGACCGCGCGCTCCTGTTCGGCGTGCCCTTCAACTTCAAGGACCGCTGGCTCTACGTGGCGGGCCCCGACGGGAAGACGGTGACCGTCGACCACCTGCACGACGACGCCTGGGTGGGCGGCCCCGGCTTCTCCTCGGCCGGGTGGCTGCCGGACGAGCGGATCTGGTTCGTGAGCGAGCGCACCGGCTGGGCGCACGTCTACCCGGCGTCGGCCGCGGGCGGCGACGTGCGGCCGGTGACGGGCGGCCGCTGGGAGGTGCGCGACGTGCAGCCCTCGCGCGACGGGCGCACCTTCTACCTGGCCACCAGCGAGACCCACCCCGGCGAGCAGAACCTGTACGCCGTGCCCGCCGAGGGCGGCACCCGCACGCGGCTGACCGCCGCGGACGGGTGGACCGAGGGGCAGGTGTCGCCCGACGGGCGCTGGCTCGCGCTGCTGCACTCGAAGGCCGACACGCCGCCCGAGCTGTACCTGGCGCCCAACCGCCCCGGCGCGCAGCCGCGGCAGGTGACGGCGTCGACCACGGCCGAGTTCCGCTCCGGCCCGTGGACCCGGCCGCAGGTGGTGGAGATCCCCACCCGCGACGGGCAGACGCTGTACGCGCGCATCTACCGCCCGCGCGACCTGGGCGCGCAGGCGCACGGGGGCGGCGTCCTGTTCGTGCACGGCGCCGGGTACCTGCAGAACGCGCATCGCGGGTGGAGCACGTACTACCGCGAGTACATGTTCAACCACCTGCTGGCCTCGCGCGGCTACACCGTGCTCGACATCGACTTCCGCGCCTCGGCCGGGTACGGCGCGGCGTGGCGCACCGGCATCTACCGCCACATGGGCGGCAAGGACCTGGACGACCACGTGGACGCCGCGCGCTGGATGGTGGCCAACGAGGGGGTCGACGCGAAGCGGGTGGGGCTGTACGGCGGCTCGTACGGCGGGTTCATCACGCTGATGGGGCTGTTCACGCAGCCCGACGTCTTCCGCTCGGGCGCCGCGCTGCGCTCGGTGACCGACTGGTCGCACTACAACCACGGCTATACCAGCCGCATCCTGAACCTGCCGCACGAAGACACGCTGGCCTACCGCCGCTCGTCGCCGATCTATTTCGCCGAGGGGCTGCGCGGCGACCTGCTGATGGCGCACGGGATGGTGGACGTGAACGTGAACTACCAGGACATCGTGCGCCTCACCCAGCGGCTGATCGAGCTGGGGAAGACCAACTGGGAGCTGGCGAGCTACCCCGTGGAGGACCACGCCTTCACCCGCCCCGAGAGCTGGACCGACGAGTACCGCCGCATCCTGGAGCTGTTCGAGCGCACCCTGCGCCCGGGCTCGCCTCCGCCGGGGACGACCGCCGTCCGCTAGGAGGACGCGGGGGAAAACAGCGGCGCGCGCGCCCGTCCGGGCACGCGCGCCGCCGTGTTTTCCACGCCACTGCGCCGCTTTTGGCACCGTTCTCGCATTCCACCGCGCTCAAACAGACAATCAGGCGACGGCAGCGAACCGGGGGCGGGGGCGGGAGACGGGTTCCCGGAGGTGCGCCGCGGAGGGCAGGCGGAGTATAAGCAGCTGTAACTCAACTACTTACACGCGACGGACGTGGCACGTTGGTTGCCTCTAGAGAAGCCACGACACGCGGGGTAAGGGACCCGGAGTCGGGATGACCAACCGAAGGAGGACGGACCGATGACCAACCGCGTTGCCAGAGAGCTCGCCGAGTCGCTTCCGCAGCCCAAGGGGCCGTTTACCGACGCCGAGGCCCTCGAGCTGCTGATGGCCTATCGCAAGGACCCGTCGGACGTGCCGTGCCCGCTGTGCGGCCCCGACACCGTGGAGGTGCTGGCCTTCATCGAGCCGCAGATCGACCCGAACGGGTTCGCGTCGGTCACCGAGCCCGAGGGCGAGTACGCCGCGGCGCTGTACTGCCACAAGTGCTACCGGGCCGTCGGGATCCTGGCCGGCGCCATCCGCGAGGCCTGAGCCGGCGCGACACCTGGTCCGAAACAACCGATTGGTCTCCCCGACGAAGGGGTTCGCGGCGGCGCCGGCACATGCCAGGCGCCGCCGCCTCGTTTTGTGCTGGATCGAAAGAACCCGGAAACAACCCTCCAGCGGTCGGGGTCACCGGACATCGTTCCCGTTCCAGGCACCAGAGAATCTCACGCAGAGCAGCAGAGCAGCAGAGCAGCTGAGAAACAGAGAAGCAGAGGAGACTGGCTGTTCTCTGCTCCTCTGCTGCTCTGCGTGAGACCTGTCTTTCGGATCTTCGTCCCGGAACGAAGCCCTGCAGCGCGGCACGAGAGCCCCCTGCCGGGAGGCGGGAACACACGAAGGTACGGCGGCGCGGAGTGGAACCCTCCGTGCCGCCGCGCCTTTTCGTGTCTTCCCGCCGTCTGCCGCGCCTGTGCCGCTACGAACCGCCGCTCAGGCAGGCGGCGCGAGCTGCAGGGTGCGCATGGCCGCCTTGCGGCGGATCTCCATCTCGGCGCTGTCGAGCGCCTGGATGGCTTCCTCGGTCAGCCCCTCGCCGGGGTCGAAGCCCAGCGAGGCCATCAGCTCGCGGATATAGTCTTCTTCAAGCCCGCGGCCCTTGAGCTGCTCGGCGATCTCGTCATCCGTCAACATGGGGGACCCCCTCGATCTATTTGTTGGAACAAAGGATCGGGCCGCATCACCCTCCTCTCCAATGCGGGTTGCGTGCCGCCAACGAAACACGGGGCGCGCCGCCGTGGCGCGCCCCGTGCTCACCCGCTGCGGGGCGTCGTCGTCAGTGCGCGCGCTCTTCTCCGCCGTGCTGCGAAACGTTCTGCATCATCCGCCGGATCGGGATGATGAGGAGCGCGAGCACGGCCGCGGCGATCACCAGCGACAGCGTGGTGCGGGTGAACAGCTCCGGCATCTGGTCGAGCTTCTCGGGGTCTACGTGGCCGCCCACCAGCCCGCCGATCAGGTTGCCCAGCGCCGACGCGGTGAACCAGATCCCCATCATCTGTCCCACGTACTTGCGCGGCGAGAGCTTGGTCATCGACGAGAGGCCCACCGGGCTCAGGCACAGCTCGCCGATGGTCTGGAAGAAGTAGCTCCCCACCAGCCACCACGCCGACACCTTCAGCGAGCCGCCGCTGGCGACCACCTTGTTGGCGGCCACGATCATCAGCGCGAAGCCGATCGCCGCGAAGGCGAGGCCCAGGGCGAACTTGCCCGGGCTGGAGAGGTCGCGGTTGCGCCGCCCGAGCCCCACCCACACCGCCGCGGCCACGGGCGCCAGCAGGATCACGAACAGCGAGTTGACCGACTGGAACCAGGTGGCCGGCATCTCCCACCCGCCGAACTGCCGGTCGGTGAAGTCGGCCGCGAACAGGTTGAGCGAGGTCGGCGCCTGCTCGAACGCGCCCCAGAAGACGATCGCGAAGAGGAAGAGGACGAAGATCACCACGATGCGCTTCTTCTCGTCGCCGTTGATCCCGCCGGCGAAGAAGACGAACAGGAAGAAGAGCGTGACCAGCGCCAGCGTGACGTTCACCAGGTGCCGCCCGATCGCCTGGGCGTCGATGGTGATGGTGCCGCTCGCGGCGAGCACGAAGAGGAGCGCGATCAGCGCCAGCCCGATCCCCACCGCGAGCTTGACCGTGCGCTCGTCGCGTGCCTGCCTGGCCGGGTCGGGGTGGCGGGTGGGCTCCACGCCGATCCCCTGCAGCGTGCGGCCGCGGGCCAGGGCGAACCAGACGAGGCCGAACAGCATCCCGACGCCGGCGGCGCCGAAGCCCCAGTGCCAGCCCACCTTCTCGCCCAGCGCGCCGGTGATCAGCTGCCCCGCGAACGCGCCGATGTTGATCCCCATGTAGAAGATCGAGAAGCCGGCGTCGCGCCGCGAGCCGCCTTCGGGGTACAGGTCGCCCACGATTGCCGAGATGTTCGGCTTGAGCAGCCCCGTGCCCAGCACGATCAGGATCAGCCCCAGGAAGAAGGGGATCTTCCCGTTGGCGCCGGCGAAGCCGGAGAGGCCGATCGAGAGGTGGCCGGCCGTGATCAGGCAGGCCCCGATGAAGATCGCGCGCTGGAGCCCCAGGAGGCGGTCGGCGACCCAGCCGCCCGGCAGCGAGGCCAGGTACACGCTGAAGCCGTAGATGCCCACGATCGCCGACGCCTGGCCGCGCTCGAGCCCGAACCCGCCCTCGGCCAGCGCGGCCGCCATGAACAGCACCAGCAGCGGACGCAGGCCGTAGTACGAGAAGCGCTCCCACATCTCGGTGAAGAACAGCGTCGACAGGCCGCGCGGGTGCCCGAAGAAGCTGCGGTCTTCCGAGGGGTGGGGCACCGCTCCGGCGGGCGGTCCGGCGGCGAACTCCGGGGGGGCGTTTCTGGCCATGGGGCTTCGGGTTGAAGGGGTTTGCCGGCGCCGCCGCTGGGGCCGGGCTGCAACGTACCGGGCTCTCCGCGTGCAGGCCGGGGCCGGGGTGCGGAGCGCGCGTGGGCGGGTGTTGCCTTGGAAACGCGCCAATCTAACGTTCGTCCGGCGCGGTACGCCATATTGCGCGCGCCGGGCGGGGGCCGCATCGTCCCCGCCCAGTCGGCACACGCCGCGGCGAGGCGGCGCCACGCACCAATCGGCACGGCTACCGCGCATGACGCCTGAAAGTTCCTCCCGCACAGCAAATTCCGTGACCGGAGCGTCACCGTTTGCGCACGAAACGGCGTTCGCGCTGGCCGTGGCGGCCGAAGCGGCGCGCCTGGTGGCCGCCGGCAGCGGCACCACCCGGGTGCGCGAGAAGGAGCGCGCCGACCTGGTGACCGATGTGGACGAGGCGTCGGAAGCGCTGATCGTGGGCCGCATCCGCGAGCGGTTTCCCGACGACGCGGTGGTGGCGGAGGAGAGCGCCGCGGCGGCCGTCCTCCAGGGGAGGCGGTGGGTGATCGACCCGGTGGACGGCACCGCCAACTTCGTTCACGGCCACCCGTTCGTGGCGGTGAGCATCGCGCTGGTGGACGACGAGGGTCCGGCGGTGGGGGTGGTCCACGCGCCGTTCCTGGGCGAGGTGTACCACGCGGTGCGCGGCGGCGGCGCGTTCCTGAACGGCGAGCCGATCCGGGTGAGCGGGGTGGACCAGTTCGCGCGCTCGCTGCTGGCCACCGGCTTCCCCTTCAAGCTGGGGAAAGGCGACCTGGACGCATGGATGATGATGGTGGCCGATGCGGTGCGCGGCACGCACGACGTCCGCCGCGCCGGGAGCGCCGCGCTGGACCTGGCGTTCATCGCGGCGGGGCGGGTGGAGGGCTTCTTCGAGATCGGCCTGGCGCCGTGGGACGTGGCCGCCGGCATTCTGCTGGTGACCGAGGCCGGCGGCCGCGTGACCGGCTGGCCCGGCGACGCGGAGCCGCCCCTCGTCACCGGGCGCATCCTGGCCAGCAACGGCACGATCCACGACGGGCTGTGGGGGCTGGCCGAGCGCTGGGTGAACCGGGTCGGGGGCGACGGGGCGCCGGAGAGATCGTAGCGGCAGGGCGGCGGGATAATCGTCGTCGGTATAGGAAAGATGCGAGTGAACTCGCGGCTACAACGGCACGCAGTCCGCCTTCGCGGACTTCCACGGCGGTGGATCGAGCAGCCCTCCGCCGTCGTCGCCACCCAGCGAAGCCGGTTCCGTGCACCGGCACCGCGGTGGCGCCGATACCGGTAGTCCGCGAAGGCGGACTTCGTGTGGTCGTTGCAGCGATTTCAATCGCCCTGTGAGACTGTATGGCGGACTAGACTCTCGGGGAGGCAAGACTACGGCGTGACACCATCAACCGAAATGCAACAGGGGGAGGGGCATATGCCCGAGGGCGTGCCGGTGGAATATCCGATCGAGGTGGTGTGGGAGGGCGACCGTCGCTACCGCGGGGGGCCGGGGGGCGGGCCCACGCTGGTGGTGGACGGCAACCGCGAGGTGGCGCCCAGCCCGGTGGACACGCTGATCATCGCGATGGCGAGCTGCTCGGCGATCGACGTGGTCGACTACCTGGAGAAGCGTCGCACGCCGGCGTCCTCGCTCTCCGTCTCGGTGCGCTTCAGCCGCGCCCCGTCGCCGCCGCGGCGGGTGACGGACGCGCACCTCACCTTCCGCGTGGCCACCGATTCGCCGCGCGACCACGTGGAGCGCGCGGTGCAGCTCTCGTTCGAGAAGTACTGCTCCGTCTCCAACTCGCTGGCCGCCGACACGCGGCTGGAGTGGAGCGTGGAGATGGAGCCCGCCGCGGCTCAGGCGGCTGCCGGGTAATCG
>DASWMA010000675.1:0-3387 GCA_036399995.1 Longimicrobium sp.
GGAGGCGTCCGTCGATGGACGCCAGCGACTCGCGAATGCGAACCAGGTCGTACGGGTCGCTGTTGGACAGCTTCTGCCGGTGCTGGGTCATCACCTCCAGCAGGGCGCCGAGCCGCCGGGTCAGCGGCCGCAGGATCAGCACGCAACCCGTGGTGAGGATCGCGGTGACCATTACGGCGAGCATTACGATGTCTTCGGAATTCATCGGTTCTCCGTGGCGATTCGGCGGAAGGCGCCCCGCGGCCCCTGCGCCGCGAAAACACCCCTCTTTGCAAACGTAATCGTGGCGCGCCGCTTCGGGCAACACCCTTGAACAGAAAGTGCCCGCACGCTCCCCGGCCGCTTCGGATCGGCGGCCCGCCGGCGCCGGCCGGCCGTCACACCGCGGGCGCGTCGGAGCGCACGCGGACGGCCGCGGGGCGGCGCTGCTTCTTCTTCCGCGCCTCGATCCATCCGGGAACGCGCAGGGCGAGGAGGAGGGCCAGGATGGCGGCGTAGACCAGCGGCTCGCGCAGGTCCTTCTTCACCAGCCAGAGGAAGTGGATCACGCCCAGGGCGGCGGCCAGGTAGATCAGGCGATGCAGCATCGTCCACCGCTTCCCCAGCCGTTTGATCCACCCCTTGGTCGACGTGACGGCGAGCGGCGTGAGCAGCAGCAGCGCGACGAAGCCGGCGGTCACGTACGGGTGCTCCACCACGTCTTCCACGATGTAGCCGGGCGCGAACCCCTGGTCGCCCAGGTACACCAGGAAGTGGAGGACGGCATAGAAGTACGCGAACAGCCCCAGCGGCCGCCGCGCCGCGATCACCGCGTTCCACCCCGTCAGCCGGCGCACGGGAGTGACGGCCAGGGTGCAGAGGAGAAGGACCAGCACCGCCTTCCCCGTGCGGTGCGTGAGGTCCTTCACCGGGTCCGCCTCCAGCCCGCCCGTGGCGCCCGCGTACAGGAGGAGCGCCAGCGGCAGAAGCCCGCCGATCCACACGGCGGGCTTCAGCAGCTTCTGCAGGATGAGCTCGACGCGTTTCCGGTCGGCCACGCTAGAAGAACCTCCGCAGGTCCATCCCACGGTACAGCCCCGCCACCTGCTCGGCGTAGCCGTTGAAGGGAAGCGTGGGGCGGCGCTGGAACCACCCGTCGCCGATGCGGCGCTCGCGCGCCTGGCTCCAGCGCGGATGGTCGACCTGCGGGATCACGTTGGCGAAGAAGCCGTATTCGCTGGGCCCCGAGCGCACCCACGTGGTCATCGGCTGCTGCGCGGTGAAGCGGATGCGCACGATCGACTTGATCCCCTTGAAGCCGTACTTCCAGGGGACCACGAGCCGAAGCGGCGCGCCGTTCTGCGCCGGGAGCGGCCGGCCGTAGATGCCGGTGGCCAGCAGCGTCAGCGGGTGCATCGCCTCGTCCATCCGCAGCCCCTCCACGTACGGCCATTCGAGCACGGCGCGCCGCTGCCCCGGCATCTGCACGGGGTCGTGCAGGGTGGTGAACTCCACGTACTTCGCCGACGGCTGCGGCTGCGCCCGGGCGATCACGTCGCGCAGCTGGATGCCGTCCCAGGGGATCACCATCGACCACGCCTCCACGCAGCGGAAGCGGTAGGTGCGCTGCACCACGCGGTGCGGCCGCACCAGGTCTTCGAAGGCGTAGCGGCCGGGGCGCGCGCACAGCCCGTCCACCTGCACCGTCCACGGCCGCGTCCTGAGCGTCTTGGGCGCGTTCTCGGCCGGGTCGGTCTTGTCGGTGCCGAACTCGTAGAAGTTGTTGTAGGTGGTGATCTCTTCCCACGTGTTCGGGGCGTCTTCCTGCGCGCCCTGCGCCCCGTCTGCGCGGGTGCAGGCGGCCAGCGACGCCGGCGCGCCCGCCGCCGCCAGCGCGGCCGCCGCGGCGGTGCCCAAAAACCTGCGCCGGTCCAGGTAGTCGCGCTCCGGCGTGATCTCCGACGGTTTCACGTCGTCCGGCCTGCGGATCAGCATCGCTCCCTCGCTCCGTTGTGCCCTCTGCCCTTCATCGATCCCCCCGGCCCGCCTTCCTTGTAGCGCCCCCGTGGCGGCCGGGTTCCGGTCGGCTGCGCGGACCACCCTCCGTCCCACGCCATGCACCTGGACCCGTGTTCGACGCGAAAGCGGCGGCTCGGGTTACAGATGCAAAAGGGGGCGCGGTCGCCCGCGCCCCCTGGGATACGTCCGCCGCGCTCAGGCCGGATGTGCGGCCAGCGCCTCGAGCCGGGCGATGCGCGCGGCCATCGGCGGGTGGGTGGAGAACAGCTTCATCATCCCGCCGCCCATGGCGCTGAGCGGGTTCACCTGCGCCAGCGGGGCCACCGCGGGGGATACCTCCATGGGGATGGCGTGCGCCCCCGCCTCCAGCCTCCGCAGCGCGCTGGCCAGGTCCAGCGGGCGGCCGGTGATCCTGGCGGCCACCGCGTCGGCCTTGAACTCGCGCTGGCGGCTCACGGCCAGCTGGATCAGCATGGCCGCGATCGGCGCCAGCAGCAGCATGGCCAGCCCGGCGAGGGGGTTCCCCTCCTCGTCGTCGCGCCCGCCCCCGAAGAAGATCCCGAAGTGCGCCAGGTTGCTGATCGCCCCCGCCAGCGTGGCGGTGATGGTCATCAGCAGCATGTCGCGGTTCTTGATGTGCGCCAGCTCGTGCGCGATCACCCCCTCCAGCTCCTGGCGGTTCACCGCGGCCAGGATCCCCTCGGTCACGCAGACGACGGCGTGCCGCGGGTCGCGCCCGGTGGCGAAGGCGTTGGGCTGCATGTGCGGGGCGACGGCCACCACCGGCATCGGCAGCCCGGCGTTCTGGCGCAGGCGGTCGACCATGGCGTACAGCTCGGGCGCCTGCTCGGGCCCCACCACCTGCGCGCGGTACATCCGCAGCACCATCTTCGCCGAGGCGAAGTAGGCGAAGAAGTTCATCCCCGCCGCGAACAGCAGGGCCATGATCAGGCCGCTCTGCCCACCCAGCGCGCTCCCCAGCGCACCCAGCAGGGCGGTGAGGCCGGCCATCAGCAGGAACACTCTCAGGTTGTTCATGTGCGCGTCTCTCCTTCTCTCCTCTCTCGCTTTTCCTTCGATCCTCCCCGTCTCCTCCGACACCGCGAACTGCAACGGCTCTTTCGGGCGTGTCCCTCCGCTGCGCTCCGGGCCGGGCTGCGCGCGCGGTAGGGCACGATACCACCGTGCCCAACCGCGCCGGGCCACCGGCGGCGCCACACATCCTCGCGGGACGACAGGTCCCCGCGGGCGCCGCCGCCGTCCCGGCCCTCCGGGCGCGCATCCCTTCTATGAGCACGCGCCGGTGTCAAGGGCCTGGAGGAGGGCAAAACCCGCCTCAGGGGCAGTTATGCGCTTTTTCTGCCCCGCTTCAAATCACTGGCACCGCCG
>DASWMA010000676.1:0-3332 GCA_036399995.1 Longimicrobium sp.
CGCGCGCCGCCTCGATCGCCGCGTTCAGCGCCAGCAGGTGCGTCTGCGCGGCGATGCGCGTGATGGCGAGCACGAACTCTTCGATCCGCGCCGAGTGGCGCGACAGCTCGCGCACCTGCGCGGTGTTCTCTTCCACCACGCGCCCGAACCCGCCCGCCGCTTCCGCCACCGCGCGCACCGTCTGCCCGCCGCGGCGCGCCGCGCCCACCCCGGCGCCCAGCGAGGCGGCGGCGCGCTCGGTCTCGTCGGCCACGGTGCCGAGGCGCGCGGCGATCTCTTCGGTGTGCGAGAACGCCTGCTGCGCGCTCGACGTCTGCTCCTCGGCGCCGGCGGTGATCTGGCCGATCGCCGTGGTCAGGTGCTCCACGGCCGTCCTGGTTTCCCAGGTGAGCCCGGCGATCTCGGCGGCCTGGGCGCCCAGCGTGCCCGCCGCGCGCTGGATGCGGCCGATCACCTTGCGCAGGTCGGCGGCCATCCGGTCGAAGGCCAGCGCCATCTCGGCCAGCTCGTCGCCGCCCCGGATCGGGTGCTCGCCGCCGGTGAGGTCGCCCGCGGCGATCCGGCGGGCGCGCTCGGCCACCGCGGTCACCGGCCCGGCCACCGAGCGGGTGAGCAGCCGGCTCAGCACCAGCCCGGTCACGAGCAGCGCCAGCAGGCACGCCACCCCCGTCGTCACGGCCGCGGAGCCCGTGCGGTCCACCTGCCGCGTGAGCGCGGTGCCGGCCGCGTCCTGCGCCTCCTCCATCTTCCCCAGGATCACGCGGAAGCTGTCGAGCGCCGCCACCACCCCGGCCTCGCCCGCCGCGTCGCGCCGCCCCTCGCCCAGCGGCGCCGCCGCCAGCCGCGCGGCCAGCCGGTCGCCGCGCTGCACCAGCAGGTCGCGGGCGTCGCCCGCCTGCCGCGCCAGCGTGGCCCGGTCTTCCGACAGGCCGGGGAGCGCCGCGTAGCGCTCCAGCCGTACGCGCGTCTGCCCCGCGTTCTCGGCGTAGAAGGCCAGCCACCGGCGCGCGTCGGCGTCGCTGGGCGCGTTCACCGCCTGGTTCAGCGCCAGAACGGCCTGGTAGGCGTCGCGGTCGATGTTCAGCACCAGCCCCAGGCCAGCCATCTCGCGCTCGGCCAGCGCGTTGGCGCGCTCGCGGGCGCGGAGCGCGGCGGCCAGCATCGCCGCCACGCCCACGGTGGCGATCAGCAGCAGCACGCCCATCCCGGCGCGCAGCTTCCAGGCGAACGACCAGGCCCGGGCGCGCGCGCGGGGTGGCTCGGCGGCTGGCTCAGTCGCGGCCGGGGGCAGTTCGGTCGATGTCATGCGAGAGAATGCGGGAACGATCAACAGCTCGGCGCGCCGGCGATGGCGCGATGCAGGCGGGTATCAGGCTCGGCGGCGGGGCCGGCCGACATCCTGGAGAACGTCGCGTCCTGCCACGAAGACACGGCTGGTTATGGCGGATGAGCGCGATGTGCTGGATTCGCATGAAGCTAGACACAGGCGGAGACCCGGGCAAGAGCATGGCGGATTCGGGATGGTTCCTGTCGGAGGATGATTTCGGGATCCGGCTGATCGCAAGGTGGGGGTCGCTGCGCGATCTGCCCCGAAGACGGGGTGGATCGCGCAACTACGTGTACTGCGGATGATGGGAGGGAAGGGAGGAGGGAAGTGGGGTGGGAACTCGGGATGGGTTCTCGCTGAAAGCGGACGGCGGGGATCGAACCCGCTGCCTCCGGCATGGCAAGCCGGCGCTCTTCCGGTGAGCTACGTCCGCGGTGATGGATGCGCCCGGCAGGGCTCGAACCTGCGGCCTTCGGTGCCGGAAACCGACGCTCTCTTCCGCTGAGCTACGGGCGCGTGATGGGATCAGACGAGAGGGAGGTGAGGGAGGAACCCCCGGCCCCGCGAAGGAGCTCCCGTTTTCGAAACGGGTGCATTCGGCCGCTCTGCCAACCTCCCCGATGCGCTGCAGTGCCCCCGGCGGGATTCGAACCCGCGCACTCCCCTCGCGAGAAGTCAGACAGACCGGGAAAACCCGCTTCCCTAGTAGGAGCTCCACCCCGTTCGGTGCCTCTGCAACCCGCTGCCTGTGACCCGTTTCGTAAGTTTTACGGCGCTCTGACCCTTCCTGAGCTACGGGGGCGAAAAACCAGAGGAGGGTGAGGGAGTCGAACCCTCGCGGGCGGTCAAGCCCTCGCGGTTAGCACCCGCGCGCAATCGGCCTCTCTGCCAACCCTCCATCATCTCGACCTCACACCGGATTCCGACGATCGTCGCTCCCCAAGTCATCGAGGGAATCTCACACGGAGGGAGCGGAGGAAACGGAGGGTTGCTGTTGTTTCTCCGTTGACTCCGTTCCCTCCGTGTGAAACCCTGCTGTTGATGCAGTTGAGATTGCATCATCTATCAGTCGGGACGCGCGGATTCGAACCGCGGGCCTCTGGTACCCGAAACCAGCGCTCTGGCCTGGCTGAGCTACGTCCCGTTCCCACCAGTCGAGACACGCGGATTCGAACCGCGGACCTCCCGCTCCCAAAGCGGGCGCTCTGCCAGCTGAGCTACGTCTCGAAAATGCCCTCGCCAGGATTCGAACCTGGGACCTCCGGATTCGTAATCCGGCGCTCTCGTCCGCTGAGCTACGGGGGCTGAACAGAAGGGGACAGGGGACAGGGTACAGGGGACAGCAATCGGCCGCTTATCGCTTCTCTGCCGGCTGTCCGGCCGTACCTGCCACCAATCCATCCAGAATACCCTGGGAGGGATTCGAACCCTCAATGCCGTACGGCCTCCCGGGTCTGAGCCGGGCGAGTCTGCCGTTCCTCTACCAGGGCAAAACATCAGGGAACAGGGGACAGGGTACGGGGGACAGCAGGCGGAACAGCGCCGATCGGCAGGCTGTCCCCTGTCCCTGTAACCTGTTTCCTGCAATCAGGGGTGACGGACGGGATTCGAACCCGCGGCCTCCGGAGCCACATTCCGGCGCTCTGCCAGCTGAGCTACCGCCACCGTGGTGCCGCTCCGTCCGGGGGAGGCACGCCTCCCCCGGACGGTTCGCCGGCAGGTGCCGGCGCGGCCCGCGTCAGGCCGCTTCGTTCTGCGCGAAGGCCAGCAGCTCGTCCACGTCATCGTGGCGCGCGCGCACCAGCTCCCACGCGGTGGGGGTGCGCGGCTCGGCGAGCAGCGGCATCCCGGCTTCGTCGGGGGTGCGGTCGGCCTTCAGGTTGTTGCACGGCTCGCAGGCGGTGGCCACGTTGCGCCACACGTCCTGTCCGCCCCGCGACACGGGCATCACGTGGTCACGCGTCAGCCGGTGCCCCGTACGCTTCCCCTGCGCCTCCGAGCGGCC